>JAMOTU010000028.1 GCA_027062165.1 Candidatus Altimarinota bacterium | reverse complement strand
AAACAGTAGCTACTTTCCAATCCTCTTTTTTTACTCTTTGAATTTGTTGTCTTACTTGCTTAGCCTTTTTCAAATTCTCTAAAACTCTTCAAATATCTTCTTCTGATACTCATTCTGATTTTTCACTGACTTTTCAAACATCTAACAAATCCACATTTCAAAGATTTCACATTGTACTAGTTATAGTAAAAATTTTAAATTTTATTAAACTATATCAAAATCTTCATAAAAATCAATTTTTATTTCTGATAACCAAAAGTTATCAAACTAAACAAAAAATATAAATTATAAAAATTTTGTCAACATACAAAATAACAGATTATTTAAAATAAAATTTCTTTTTTTGAAAAATTTTTTGACTTATATAAAATAAAATTAAGCTAAACTGATGAGGTGGTTGTATTCAGCCCCTCATCGGCTCAAAGCGAGGTATTCCTCCAAGGCTCACTTCCCCTACCAAGGGTGAAGGAGCGAAGCCTTGGGGGGCCGGGCGGCTGATTCAAATCTAGTGTTGGTATTAGGCAAAGCCAATATTAGATCTGAAAGAGCCGCCCGGCCCCCAATAACCGGGCGGCTGTTATTTACAGCCGCCTTTCTTTATTATTTGAAAATTTTAACTATTTGTCTTCACACCTTTTGTCATTGTCTCTTATAAATTTCTGGCAAAATTTCTATTCTAACACCCAATTTTTGTATAGCACCATAAATCTTATCAAATTTATATTCCATTCCTGATTTTAAAAAATAAATAGGGAAAGTAAAAACTATATTCTCTAAATTTGGTAATCTTAACAAATTATCAACAGCTTTAAAATAAATTTGTCAGACCTCATCCTCTAATTTCTGTGCCTCTTTCAAATTTAAAAACCTATTTATAACTGGTCATAAAAATCACTCTGAAACTACATTAGTAACAGAATGTAAAAATTTCTTTTTAGATATATCCAATTTAGTTATATCTTGCTTAAAAATGTAAACTTTTTTATTAGCATTGTAAAAACTGACCTTTTGCCACCAT
Source organism: Candidatus Altimarinota bacterium (assembly GCA_027062165.1). Lineage (GTDB taxonomy): Bacteria > Patescibacteriota > Gracilibacteria > Absconditabacterales > Absconditicoccaceae > JAMOTU01. The sequence goes on along the minus strand of JAMOTU010000028.1, from coordinate 11,561 downwards.
TTAAAATTTTGTTTAGCAGGGGAAGCATTTATATCTGACCCAAAAACATCATAACCTAACCAATTAGCTACAAATAGTGTTGTACCCAATCAACAAAAAGGATCATATATTACTTTATTTTTTTCTAAAATAGTTGATATATTTATCAAATAATGTGTCAGTTTTGCAGGCATCATTCAAATCTTCATACTTCTGACAGGTTTTTCGAAATCTATCTTTTCATAAACCTGTATAGGTTGCCACCACTCTACTATACCATATAAATTTTCAGAAAATCTTATTATTTCTACTCATTTATTTTTTACTTCTATATCAGATTTTTTAATATCCTGTAAAACTTTGAATCTCCTAACAAATCATCTCGTTTTTAAATATAAAAGTAATTCCTTATCATTACTACCCACTAATTTCTTATTTTTAAACAATTTTATTAAAAATTCCTCTTTTAAAAACTCTGATTTACTATATACTAATCATATTTTAATCTGTCATGCTAACTTCTTCAACTTTTCTTCATATTTTCTTTCAATTTCAAAAAAACAAACATTTTTATTAAACAAATTTAAATTCTGAGCTCACACAACTTTTTCTAATTCATAAATAGCCAATCTTGTATGTTTTCACAAAATAGAAAAAAACATTAAAAAGTATTAAAAAATAAATCTATTTTAAACTAACTTCAACAATTTTAATATTAAAATGAAAGGTTTTCTTTTTCTTAAATTCAAATAAAGGATATAATTTAGTCAAAATATCAGCCTGCCATCACATCATTTCAAAAAAAGCTCTAATAAATTTTTTTCTTCTGTTTAATAGTTGATTTAAAAGTTTCTTATAAAGATTTAATCAATCTTCTCATCCCAAAAAAGCAATTGACGGTTCCCATTTTTTTACATTATCCTCCACATTTTCTTCAAAAACTTTATCTGGTATATATGGCAAATTAGCAACTATAACAAAATCTTCTTGAAAAAACTTATCTGGTATCTGAGAAAGCAAATCCGATTTTATAAAATAAATATCATTACCTTCTCATAAAATTTCTTTAGCATTCTTTTTTGCAACCTCTAAAGCCTTATCTGAAATATCAGAAAGTATTAGATTCTTTATCTTTTCAGGAACAAACTTTTTAATAGATATTCATAATACTCCACATCCAGTTCAAATATCTAACAAATTAACCTGTTTAGGATAACCTCTTAAAAATTCTACTACTTCATCTATCATATATTCAGTTTCAGGTCTAGGTATCAAAACCGATGGATTTACTTTAAATTTTAATCATTTAAATTTTACAAATCATAAAATATATTCTAAAGGTTTTTTATTATTTTGCCATTCCTTATAAGCCTTTTCTATATCTTTTATAATAGTTTCTGAAATATCTATATCTAAATTCTTTATTACATCTTCTTTTGACCATCACAAAAAATGAGATATCAAAGTAGACAAAACCTTTTTATTTTTAAACTTAGGATTTTGAAATAATGTTAATACTTTCATAGACCTTCAAATTGATTTTTAAAAAACTTTTATTATACTTGCTTGTTAAAAGACATTTTATATCTATAAACTTTATATATTTCAAGATGAAAAAAGGAATTTTTATACTATTAATGATATTACTAGGAATATATTTCTTATATAAACTATCAATAAACCAAAAATTAGAAACTTTACCAAATTGACAAGTAGCAGTAATCCACACTCTTAAAGAAGAACAAATAGATTTGAATAAATTTATCCAGCTATATAAAAATAACTACTTTAAAAAAATAGAACTCATAGATTGAACTACTCTTAAAGGTTATCATTTAGTAAAAACAATTACAGGCCAAACTAATAATTTATTTTGATATCAACCTCAAAGTAAAAATATAATAAATCTATACTATGAAATATATAAAACACTAAAACCATACAATACTAGCCTAAAAGAACTAGGACTTTCACTTACTGGAAGTACACCTATAATTGTAAAATATACTGAAAAATCTACTATACAAAAAGTACTAGTAGAACAAATAGCACCTACTATATTGTTTGTTTTTCTTCTTATACTATTTTTAAAATTAATGATGTGATGAAAGGGGTGAATGCTTCCATTTGGGGCTTCTGCATGAAAGCTAAAAACAAAAGAAGAAGTTAAAACCACCTTTAAAGATGTTGCTTGAATGGAAGAAGCTAAACAAGAATTACAAGAAATTATAGATTATCTTAAAAATCCAGAAAAATATAAAAAAATATGAGCTAAAATACCAAAATGAGTACTTTTATACTGACCTCCTGGATCATGAAAAACACTACTAGCAAGAGCTGTGGCTTGAGAAGCTGGCGTACCATTTTTTGCAGCATCTTGATCAGAATTTATGGAACTTTTAGTATGAATGTGAGCTGCTAAAGTAAGAGAATTATTTGCAAAAGCAAAAGCCGCCGCTCCTTCTATAATTTTTATTGATGAAATAGATACAATTGGAAAAAAAAGATGATTATGATACACTTGATGACATCAAGAACAAGAACAAACTCTAAACCAAATATTAACAGAAATGGATTGATTTGATAAAGATACAAATGTCATAGTAATTGCAGCTACAAATAGACCTGACATATTAGATCCTGCTCTTTTAAGGCCAGGAAGATTTGACAGAAAAGTATATGTATGAAGACCAACACTTGAAGAAAGAAAAGAAATCTTAAAACTTCACTTAAAAGATAAGAAATTAGCAAAGGATGTAGATATAGATTCTCTTGCAAGAAGAACATCGTGATTTGTAGGAGCAGATTTAGCAAATCTTGTTAATGAAGCTGCTTTAAAAGCAGCAAGAGAAAACAGAGATTACATCACTATGGACGACTTAGAATACGCTTTAGAAAAAATTGTTATGTGACCAGAGAAAAAAATAAAATCTATTAAAGAAGAGGAAAGAAAAAAAATAGCATATCACGAATTATGACACGCAGTTACTGCTTATTATCTGCCAAATGTAGATCCAGTAGAAAAAATAAGTATAGTATCAAGATGAATGGCTCTTGGTGTAACATGGATTATGCCTCAAGAAGACAGATATTTGTATTCAAAAGCTAAATTTTTAGATGAATTAGTTACTCTGCTTGGATGACGTGCAGCTGAAGAAGTATTCTTTTGAAAAGATGAAATAACAACAGGAGCAGCAAATGATTTTGAAAAAGCTACTAAAATAGCTACTGATATGGTTGTTAAATATTGAATGGACGAAGAATTATGACCAGTGGTTTATTTTGATGAAGAAAGTATGCAATGGTTACCATTTAAAAAATTCTCAGAAAAAACTAACGAAATAATTGATGAAAAAGTAAAAAATATTCTCAAAAATGCCTACGAAAAAGCTAAAAAAATTTTAATTGAAAATAAAGACACTATCCACAAACTAGCAAAAATATTACTAGAAAAAGAATATCTAACTAGAGAAGAATTTGAATCTATTATGAAAGATCCACAAAAAGCAGATGAAATTCTAAAACAGATTGAAGAAGAAAAAAGAAAGAAAAAAGAAAAAAAACAGACTAACGAAGAAAAAAAAGAAAATGAAACAGAAGATAAAAACCCAAATAAAGAAAAAATAAAACAAATATGGGAAATTATAGAAAAACTTAAAAAATGAAAAAAATAATGATAATGACAAAAAATAATTTTTAACTTATTATTTTTATATTTTCTCGCCTAACACCAAATTTTCAAGGCAAATACACTCCAGGTTCTATAGTAAATACCATTCAAGGTTTTAAAATATCATCATTTTTTCAAGATATAATCGGATACTCGTGTACATCTATCCCTATTCAATGTCCTAATGCGTGCGTAAAATACTTATCAAAACCTCATTCAGCTAAAATTTCTCTAGCTTTTTTATCTAAGTCAGATATTTTTATTCAAGGCTTAGCTATTTTCCAAACTTCATCATGTGCTTTTCTAACCAAATCATAAATCTTTTGCCACAATTTATCTATTTTATTTCAAAACCAAAAAGATCTTGTAAAATCACTACAATATCCTTGATAAATAGCACCCATATCTATCAATACAGGCATATTTTCTCTCAAAAGATTGTTTCTACTAGATTGCCAATGTGGTATACTTGTATTTTTTCAAAAAGCTACTATAGACTCAAAACTTTCGCCTTCTCCTCCGTATTGAAAAATCTTATATATTATTTCTCTTCTTATATCTATTTCAGAAAATCAAACATAATTTTTAAAATTTTTTTCTAAATTATCATAAACTAAATTTATTATTTTTATAGCTTCTTTAATTTTATTAATCTCATCTAAAGATTTAATAGCTCTACATCTTTCAACATCATCTTTTAGTAAAACAATATTGTCTTCTGAGAATACTTCTACTAACTTTTTATATTCCAAAACATTCCAACTTTTTCACTCTATACCTATCCTATAAACATTCAGCTCTTCTTTTAAAAAATTTAAAATTCACAACTTCAAATCTGCAATATTAAAAACTTTCCAATCCTCAAAATTCTTAAATCTTTCTATATATCTAGAATCAGTGAGAATATACTTAAAATCTTTTTTGAAAATTAACCATCAATTAGTTACTTTTTGACCTGTAAACCAAAAAAAATTGGATAAATCTTTTATTATAAAGGCATCTATATTGTATTTATAAAATATAGTTTCTACACATTTCTTTTTCATTATAACATTTCATTAAATTCTAATTAGTAGACTCCTCCTCTTGTTGTTCTTCTTGCTGTCTTTTAGCTTTGATAGCAAAAATTATAACTAACAATATAAACAAACTAAAAATTACCCCAAATGCTATCAAAATGTATTTCAAAATTACTTTCCACAAAGGAGTTGAACTTCCATCCTCCACCTTTTTTATGTTATTGACAGGCAAAGTTCAACATTTTTCAGACGGAATATTATAGTAATTTAATATAGTACATAAATCAGTTAAAACAATATTAACATCTGCTGCTTCAAAAATACCTTTATCTTTATTTTGGTTAGCTAATCTATATATTTGTGATAGTTTTTGTTTTATCTCTTCTGGACTAAGAGCAGATGTTTCTATTTCATTAAAAATCTTTTGAATAATAGACTGTTGAGCTTCTGGAAATAACATTATTATCTCTTGCTTAGCTTGCTCATATTTATTATCTCCAAAAGCTGCTCTCAAAGCTTTATCAGATAACTTATTTATAATCCATTTAATATCATCTATTATGGTTTGATCTAAAATACCTTCATCTTCTATATCTGACAAAACTTCCTTAATTTGTAAAATAATGGAATCTTGATCATCTTTAATTCATAAATTAGTTTTTAAATTAACAAGTAAAGTTTTTAACCATTTGATTTTTTCTGAATTAGCATATCTTGGAGATTCTAATTTTGTTAACACCTCGTTAATTTTCTTCTCAATAGGCTTAAGCTTGTCGGGTATTAGTTTTTCAAAATCTATAAAATTAATTTTTATATCTTCAGTTGATTCGCTACAAATGAGTCTAGCATACGTATATTCGCTTCTAGGAGAATACTTATATAAATACACCTGAAAAGGCTCTATTATTCTATCATTTGATGGGTCTCAATCTTTATTTTCATCTACAGCAATATCTGGATCTAAAAAGCATCCACTAATATTTAAATGATATAAAACACTATTATCTAAATTCTTTCAAACATAGATATTGTATTCTCAATTTTCTTTCAAAATCTTAGGTATAGACAACATTTTTCTCTTATCGGACGTTCTCTTCACATTTATTTTTTTCTTCAAAGAATCAATATCTCAATATTTGTCTTTAACTGATAAATATATAATTTTGTTACCATAATCTTTATATTTAAACACAAAGTTATCCTTATCTTTTATAATATAATTCTTATCTTTCCTACATTTTTTTATATCCATACAATAAGTCTTAGATATAATATCTCATATGCTAGTATCTCTTATCAAAATAATCTTATCATAAAAATCGTAAAGAAAGTTTGCCTTGATACCTTTTCTAACGTAAACTGAATCTCAAAAACCTATTCAAGCATATCATCTAAAAATAACTTTTGCTTTAGGTTTATATACACCTGGTTTAGTATAAGTATATGTAAGTTTAGTTTTCCTAGTTACTATATCATATTGTCAATCTCCATCAAAATCAACTTTAATAATTCTTTCTCTTTTAAAATTTTTTTCATCTCCATATACCCAAGATTTTATAGTAAACTTAACTGGCTCTCAGACTATAGCATCAACAGGATTTACCAACAATTTTACTGTTGGAATATTAGGATCAGTTTCAGAAGGAGGAAAAACTACCTCTGGTCCTTTTCAAATTATATCTTCACTCTTAATACATTTTCAATCATTATCACAAAGTTCTACCCCAAAAACATATTTACCTGGAATTCTTGGAACAGAAAATATAACATATGGAATATTTCCTGGTGTAATTTTTACATCTATTAAATTATCAGGATTAGTTTCATCATAATAATACCACTTAAAATAGCTAATTTGACCATCTGGATCCTTTGGGTCTCTAGCTACTACTTTTACAAGTAAAGGATCATAACTAACTTTAAACATATCAGGTTGATTGTTTTGATTGAATCAAATACCTACAGCATTTCAATATTGAGGAAAAACTAAATATAATCATTTTAATGTAGGAGGTGTGTCTACTACCTTAAAATATATTCTTTTAACTGCTATTTTATGTATATTATTATCCTTCACATAAAGATCAATATATTGACACCCAAGTTCATCAAATTTATAATTTAATATTTTTGTCTTTTTAATTCTACCATCATTTAGTTTGAAATATATTTCCAAATTATCATCCATTCACTTAGAATTTTTAGATAAACTAGCATCTACTTTTACCTGAGTATATCTATGAACAACATAAGCTTTAATATCTTTTTTGCTATTCCCCTTTTTTATAACACAAATACCTTTAGGTAAAACTTCTACATTATTTTCATATACGCTATACGCTACTATTGGTTTTCATAATTCTCAGACAAATATATATTTTTCAATCTCGTTCATTTCTCAAGAAGGTGTACTAACTTTAGCTTTTACAATATACATACCAGCTTTTCTATATATATGAGAAACTTTTGTAGATTGAGTTTGCAAAGTACTTCAATCTCAGAAATCCCATTCCACATATGAAATTGGTTTGTTAGCCTCTACATTAAAATACACTCTTTGTCATATTTTAGAAACTATAGGTTGTATCCTAAGAATAGGTCTTAAACTAGATTTTATTTTTATACTTTTCGTAAGTTGTGATATTTTTCAATAAGAATCTTTTACTATCAAAGTAACCTTATAGTCTCAAGGTTTATTAAAATCTACCAACACTTTCTTTCATCATTCAAAAGTTTTTGCTTTTACATTTACAGGCTCTGAAAACTGCCATTCATAAGATAGTTTGTCTACTCCATGTTGAACATCTATATCAAAACTTCAACCTGCATCAAAAATAAATTCAGATGGATAAAGCCGTTTTGCAGATGGCATAATACTAAATTGAGGAACAGGGGGAGTTGAATCCACATATAATTTTATAGTATCATCCGATGCATTTCATAATTCATCAATAACTGTCAATTTTACTGTATAATTTCCAGGCTTAATAAATCTTTTAGAAAATTTTTTGTTTTCTGTTTGATAATATATATTTCCATTTGGATCGTAAATAATCCATTTATAAGTTTGTATCCTAGAAGAAAGAGAATAAGACAAACTAGCATCAAAATTAAACACGTTAGAAGTTGTTCATTGTTTAGGAGATACTTTTATAATAGCTATAGGATCCGATACTATAAGATAATATGTCTTTGAAATTTTTTCCCCAGCATTATCTTCTATAGTCAAAGTAATTTTATATTTTCATTGATGTGGTAAACTCACCTGCCATGTTCAAGGATTTCATTCTCCAGATCTTTTAAATATCTGTTTACCACCTGGGTCAACAACTACAAAAGAATATTTCTTAATTTTTCTGGCACCATTGGGTGTAGTAGCAGAAGCATCAAAAATCACTCATTTTTTGGCTTCTTGTTTTCATATTTTAACAATGTAATCATCAGATAATTTTTTAAAATTAGCATAAATTACTATATTAGCTATTTGAGGCAAAACATTTATAGCAATACTAGCCTCTCCATCCCATATACCTTTAGTATATTTGTTAACACTTCTAACAGTAAGATGTACTATATATGTATTAGGTCTATTAAAAGTATAAACAATATTGGGTCATCTTCATATAATTCTTTCTACTCCGTTTGAATCTTTATAATACCAAAAATAATTGTTTGCTGGTATTGTATCTACAGAAGGGTCATATGCTTGAGCTTTTAAAGTAACAGTCAAAGGAGCAGGTCAAGATTTAGGATAGGCTTTTATAGAAGCTTTGACAGTATATTTTGTCTTAATTTCATCTACTATTTTATTCAAAGGATAAAAACAATTGGCTTTAAAATCCATATAAAGTGAAGCATCAAAATACTTAGATAATTTTTCAGTTTGCATCAAACATGTATCATAAACTACTTTATAGTTAGGAGTTTTAGGAAAATATTTAATTAAATTTTTTAAATCTCTATTTAATTGGTAAAACAAACTTGGAGAAGGATTTTCCGAACTATTTTCTGATGCCTTTAATTTAGCAAAAATATCTTGCAAATCATTCCAGTATTTATTAATGCCATAATTAGGATAATATTGTGGAGGCAAAGCAAAAGTAAAAAATATCCCTAAAAAAGCTATCAAAAAAATCTTTCTCACTTTAAACAACATTTATCTTATTTGTTTAATCTAAATAATTAATTTAAATCTATTTATAATGATTTTATTTTTTTTTGCAAAATTTTATAAAACAAAAAAAGGGCACTTAAAGTGCCCTATAAATTAATCAATAAAGTTTAGACTATTTTCTTTTAAATACTAACTTGTCTTTCTGATCATCATAATCTACTATAACTGTGTCTCCTTCTTTTATTTTACCTTCTAATATTTCCATTGCAAGTTCATCAAGCAAATATCTTTGGATAGCTCTTTTCAAAGGTCTTGCTCAATAGATAGGATCCCAACCAACACGAGCTAAGAAATCTTTAGCTTTATCTGTAACTTCAAGTTTAATATCTCTATCTTTTTCAAGCATTTGAGCATACCTTCTAAGTTGAATATCCACAATATCTCTTAATACCTTAGAAGATAATGGATTAAATACTATTCTTTCATCTAATCTATTCAAAAATTCTGGTCTAAAGAATTTAGGTAATACTTTTTCATCAAGTTCTTTTTCTACCTCCTCCCTCATCTTTCTGACTGCTTCATCATCTACATTAGGATCATCTAATAATGGTTTTAATTTCTCCATAATAATATCAGAACCAAGATTAGAAGTCATTATAATAACAGTATTTTTGAAATCTACTGTTCTACCTTTACTATCTGTAAGTCTTCAATCATCTAAAATTTGAAGCAATAAATTGAATACATCAGGATGAGCTTTCTCTACTTCATCTAATAATACTACAGTATAAGGTCTTCTTCTAACAGCTTCAGTAAGTTGTCCTCCTTCTTCATAACCTACATATCCTGGAGGAGAACCAATAAGTTTAGCAACAGAGTGTTTTTCCATATATTCAGACATATCAAGTCTTATCATAGCTTTTTCATCATTAAACAAGAAATCAGCTAATGCCTTTGCAAGTTCTGTTTTACCTACACCAGTTGGACCTAAGAATAAGAATGAACCAATAGGCCTATTTGGATCTTTAAGGCCAGCTCTAGCACGTCTAATAGCATTTGCTACAGCTTTAATAGCATGATCTTGACCAACTACTCTTTGCTTTAAATAATCTTCCAATCTTAATAATTTTTCTCTTTCAGATTCTACAAGTTTAGAAACAGGAATTCCTGTCCATTTACTAATGATAGCTGCCACATCTTCAGGTTCTACTACATCTTTGATAACAAGCCTACCTTCTTTTTTAGCTTCTTCAATCTTCTTTTCTATTTCTTCCAACTTTTTTTTCAATTCTGGAATTTTTCCATATCTTATTTCAGCAACTTTGTTATAATCAGTTTGCTTTTCTGCAAGTTCTGCCTCATGCTCTAATTTTTGAATTTCTTCTTTCAATCTCTTAGCTTCTAAAATCAATTGTCTATCTTTTTCCCATTCTGTTCTTAATTTATTAAATTCCTCCTTCAACTCTGCCAACTCTTTCTCAATTGCTTTAATTCTGTCTTTAGCTTTCTCTCCTTCTTCAAATTTTAGAGCCTCTTTTTCTATTTCTAATTGTCTAATTTTCTTTTCTAATTTTACTAACTCTTCAGGCATAGAAGTAAGTCCCATCTTAACAGATGCTGCTGCTTCATCAATAAGATCAATAGCTTTATCTGGTAGTCTTCTATCTGGAATATATTTAATAGATAAATCAACTGCAGCTACAATAGCTGGATCAGAAATTCTTACTCAATGATGAGCCTCATATCTATCTTTAATACCTCTCAAAATAGCAATAGCGTCCTCTCTAGATGGTTCATCTACAAATACAGGTTGAAACCTTCTCTCTAATGCAGGATCTTTTTCTATATATTTTCTATACTCGTTTAACGTAGTAGCTCAAATTACTCTCAAAGTTCATCTTGCCAATGCAGGCTTTAACATATTACCCATATCCATTGCACCTTCTGCCTTTCAAGCACCAACAATATTGTGAAGCTCATCTATAAATAAAATAATTCTATCTTTGTTTTTCTCTAGTTCTTTCAAAATAGCTTTTAATCTTTCTTCAAATTCTCATCTATATTTAGTTCAAGCCATCAAAGCTCACATATCAAGTTCGATAATTCTTTTATTTCTCAAAATATCAGGAACTTCTCATTTTACAATTTTCTGAGCTAAACCTTCAACAATAGCAGTTTTACCTACTCATGCATCTCATACAAGCACAGGATTATTTTTTGTACGTCTAGAAAGAATTTGTATAACTCTTCTTATCTCATCTTCTCTACCAATAACTGGATCAAGCTTTCATTCCTCTGCAAGTTTTGTTAAATCTCTCCCATATTTTTCTAAAACATTGAGAGAAACCTCAGGATCACGAGATGTTACTTTTTCATCTCATCTTATTTGTTTAATTGCCTGCTTTATTTTGTCTTCAGAAACTCCCAGTGGAGCTAAAATATTTCTAACGACATCAGAGTATCAGTTTCTAAGGATTGCTAAAAGTAAATGTTCAGTAGTAACATATTCATCGCCCATTTGTTTAGCGATTTGTTCTGCCTCAGTTAACACTCTATTCAAATCATGAGAAACTCATATTTGATAATGTCACGACATTTTAGGAAGTTGTGCTAAATATTGGTCTATCAACTGCTTTGCTTGATTAACATCTACTCAGATAGTTTTAAATATTAATGGCACATATCCATCTTTTTGTTCTAACATTGCTTTCAAAAGATGTATTGTATCAATAACTGAGTGACGTTGATTTAAAGCTTCATCATGTGCTGCCTGGACAGC
>JAMOTU010000027.1 GCA_027062165.1 Candidatus Altimarinota bacterium | reverse complement strand
TGATGAAGATATTTTAAGAGTTTTGAGTCAAAGAGGTAAAGTAGAAATTTTTGAAAAAGAGTATAAAGAATTTACAACAGGTAAAAGCAAAAGAGGAGAAAATAAAGAAAGAGTGTTTTTTGTGGAGATTGTGAAGTGAATAGTAATATATGTGAAATAGTGAAAAATTTAAATTCTATTTTAAATTCAAAAAAAATATATATAGAATTTAGATTTAGAAGTTTTCATATTAAGTGTAATAGTTATTTAAGAGATTATGATATACGAGTGATCTATTACGATAATTCTAGAATATTTGAGCCTTATAATTTTTACTTAGATTTGAAAAATTTTAGTTTGCTGTATTATAAAAAAGAAAATTTGAAAATTCTTTTTGTATTTATAAATCAGTATATGCTAAGTGCTTTTTATGAATTTATTATAAAAAACCAAAATGAATATATAGAAAATTTGAAAGACACAATAGAAAAATATATAAAATTAAAAAAATATGTCATAAAAAAATGTAAGTATACTGATAATTTATATTGTTATAATAGTAAATTGAGTAGGAATTTAAGTCTAAAAAATTTTTTGGAAAAAAATAAAGAAATTAAAAAAAATAAAAAAAATTATTTGTTTATAGTGCAAGATATGAGGGATATTATATTTGAGAGATATAAAAATTTAGATTTATGTGTCTATAAATTTAACAGGAAGTTATCTTTTTCAAAAGAAATAAATTTTTTATATGATTTTATTATTCAGAAAGGGATAAAATTATGAAACTTTGGTCAATTTCAACAACTTTAAGAAATCCGTATAGGTTCAGAGATTTTTTAAAAGTTTTAGCTGAATTAGAAGGAAAAGAGTGGAATAAAAATACTCAAATGGAATTTCAAATAAAATTAATACAAAACAGATTATACGGACTTACAAATCAGTTTTTAAAAAATTTACCTAAAGAATTAGAAGAAGAGTTTTTAAACTTTAATAAGCCGTTAAGTTTTGAAACGGCAAAAAAGATATTTGAAATTAAAAATTATACCGACCCTGCAATGAGAGGTAGAACGTCTTTTAAACCTTTGGAAAAATTTGGTGCCGTAGCAGTTATTAGCGGTAAAGTTACAATTACAAAACTTGGTAAATGGATTTTAAGTGAAGAGTTTGATATCAATAAATTTTTTTTAAAAGCTCTTTTAAAATGGCAATATTCAAATCCTTTAGATAGAGATTTTAGAGATTTTGATATTAAACCTTTTGTAGCTACATTGGAATTGATTGATAAAATCAATAAATATTGTAATGAAAACAATCAAAAAGCAAAGGGAATATCATTTTGGGAATTTGAAATTTTTGTGTTAAGTTTGAGTCACTATAAAAATATAGATTTGCATGTAACTGAGTTAATCCCTTTTAGGGAAGAATTAGAAAAACAAAAGGATTTTAGAAAAAAAGAAAAGTTTTATAAAGAATTTAAAAATGAGTATTTAAAAGATTTTTCAAATAAAAAACACTCAAGAGATTATACTGATAATGCAATAAGATATTTTAGATTGACAAATTTATTATATGTAAGAGGAGGTGGGTTTTATATTGATATAGATTATAGAAAAAAAGAAGTTATTGAATTTATAATAAATAACATCAAATCGTCAAAAGAAGAATTTAGTAATAAAAATGAATATATAAATTATTTATCCGATATTAATATTCCAAGGGTTATGTTTGAAGAAAAAAAATTTATTATAAAAGATATTTTAGAAATTACAAATATATATTCTTTAAAAGATTTAGAAAAAAAAGATGTGTCGGAACTAAAACAAATTTTACAAGAATTAAGATTACAAAAACAAAAACAAATTTTTCAACAAATTAAACAGATTGAAAAAACAATTGAAAACTTAAAGAATTATAGAAGTCATCCGACTTTAAAACCAAGTATTGCTCTTGAGAAATTTATAACCGAAGCTTTATTGATAATAAATGATGCTTTAAAAATAAAGCCTAATTATATTTCTGGAGATGACGGTGAAATTATTTTTACCGCTCCAGCAGAAACTCCAGATATTGAGTGCTTTTATCGCTCTTTTAATTCAATTTGTGAAGTTACTAATTTAACAAGTAGAGACCAGTGGTATAATGAAGGCCAACCTGTTATGAGGCATTTAAGAGATTTTGAAAATAAACACCCTAATTCATATGCTCTTTTTATAGCTCCTAAATTACATAAAGACACAATTAATACATTTTGGTTTGCCGTAAAATATGAATATGAAGGTAAAAAACAAAAAATTGTTCCTTTAACTGTTTCTCAAATTATTGAAATCTTAGAAGTAATAAAAGCTTTAAAAGAAAAAGGTAAAAAATTAACTCATTTACAATTTAAGGAAATGCTTGATGAAATTGTGAATGTAAGTAATTATTCTAATTCACAAGAATGGGTAAATATAATTCCTAAAATCATTGAAAAATATAAGGAAAAATTATGCAGTTAAATATAGTCTATAAAGATGACTGTTTAAGCGTATTAAACGATAATGCAAGAATAGAGGATGAGTCGGTGCAATTGATTTTTGCTGACCCACCTTATAATTTAAGTGGAAACGGATTAAAACTTGTGG
>JAMOTU010000026.1 GCA_027062165.1 Candidatus Altimarinota bacterium | reverse complement strand
TTTTCAAGATCATCATATGACTTTTCCAAAAGTCATACTATATATTCCAAAAATTCTTCTTCATCAAAATCTTTAAAAAATTTCTTAAAACTCTCAAAATCAAGTCTTCCTGAAGAATAAAGATATTCTAAAATATATTTCCACCAATCTCCTTTCAGTAAATGCAAAATATTATTTCATCCACTAACTTTAGCAGCCAATGACGAACTTTTCAATTCTACTAAATAAACTACAGAAGGTGTAGTAAATATAGTTTCTACATCATATTCTCTTTTTAATCTTTCTTTTATTATTTCCATATGCAAAGTTCCTAAAAACCCCACTCTAAAACCTTGTCATAAAGCTTTATTTACTTCTGGTTCCCATTCAATAGAAGAATCATTCAATGAAAGTTTTTCAAAGCCTTCTCTTAATTTTTCATAATCCTGACTATCCAAAGGATAAACACCTGCATAAATAAAAGGTTTAACTTTTTCAAATCAAGGTACAGCATAATCTAACAAATTTTCTTTCTCTTCAGATATTTTTTCTAATTTTAATACAGTATCTCAAACTTGAGCATCTCTAACTGATTTTAAACCTGTAATAATATAGCCAATTTGCCCCTCTCTTAAGGCTTTGTCAGGAGTATAATCTGGTGCAAAATATCCTACTTGGGTAGGTTTGATAGTAACATCTGAATGTAAAAGTTTTAACTCTTGGCCAGGTAAAATTTGTCAATCTACTACTTTAACATAACAAACTACTCATTTGTATTTGTCATAAACACTATCAAAAATAAGAGCTCTTCAACCAATACCTCTAAGCTCCTTCTTATAGAATTTCTCTCTATATTTTTTCTTAAAAACATTAGGATCAGGAATCCTTTCTATAATAGCATCTAAGACTTGTTCTACATTTTCTCCTGTTTTTGCTGATACTTTTAAAACCTGTTTTGAGGAAATACCTATAAGATTTTCTATTTGTTTGGCCACACGTTCTGGTTGAGCTGCAGGTAAATCAATTTTATTTAAAACTGGTATTATTTCCAAACCATAATCTAATGCCATATATAAAGTAGAAAGAGTTTGAGCTTGTATTCACTGAGTAGCATCAACTAACAAAATTGCACCTTCTACGGATGCTAATGATCTAGAAACCTCATATTGAAAATCAACATGTCAAGGTGTATCTATAAGATTAAGTTCATATCATTTCCACTTCATTCTAACAGGAGTAAGCTTAATAGTAATACCTTTCTCTTGTTCTAAATCCATTTTATCTAGAACTTGTCAATGGTCTAATCTTTTAATAGTTCAAGTAATTTCTAACATTCTATCTGCCAAAGTTGATTTTCCATGATCTATATGTGCTATTATACAAAAATTCCTTATTTTAGAAATATCGAATTTCATATCAAATCAAATATATTTATTAAATAAAAACTAATATAAGCTACCAAAGAAATCAAAAAATCCACAAAGGCAATATGTTTTCTCTTCATATTAAAATATCATCTTTGACAATAAAAACATTTTTTCATTTTTGTTTTTTTGAAATACCTCATATTTCAAAATTTAAAATCCTACCATTATACTCTACAACAAAATCAGGATATGTCTTGTAAAATATAGAAATATTATAGAAAAAATTCTTTAAACACATAACAAAAAAATTTTCTCTCACTTTTCACTTTATTAAGGTATTTTCTAGTCAAGAATAATAAAGATACAAAAAATTAGTTGCAGTCAGATATGGCTTAAATTCTTTTCTTATCCTATCAGACAAGTTTCAATATTTTTTAACATTATAGACTAGCCCAACTTCTTCTAAAAATAATAAATACTTTTGAACAGTAACAGGATGAATTCCTAATTTTTTACCAAGAGAATTTAAACTTAACTCTGAATGAACACTATTTGATATATAATATAAAATCTTTTCTAAATCTATAGTTACATCAAATTTCTCATATACCAAACCATCTTCATACAACATTTTTCTAATTATTCAATAAAGTTTCAATTCATATACGGAAGGATTTTCGTAATAAAATCAAAATTGTCAATATCTAAAATATTTCTTTAATTGAGTAATCGAAATTTTAGAAATAAAATTAGTATAATTATTAATGTCAAATATATCCTCAAATTTTAATTTCGGGAATCTGTATCAATAAGTAATATTCAAATATTCTCTAAAAGAAAAAATAGGAATATAATAAAAAATCACCCTTCTAGAAAGATCAGCTCATCTTCTGTACACAGCAATTTTATTAGAACCAGAAAAATAAAGCTTAACAGGTAAAAGATCATAAATATTTTTTAAATCCTCTGTCCAATTACTATAATAGTGAATCTCATCTATAAAAAAATATCTTTTTTTATATACCTTATAAAGTTCTTTTACTATCTCAAATAAAGATACTCATTTTAAAATTCACCAGTCCATACTTATATACACACTATCATTTGGATACTCTAAATACTTTTGAACAAGGATAGTAGTTTTTCAAACTCACCTAAGACCATACAATCCTACTATCTTCTCCTCCCATGGAATTAATTCAAAAACTTCTCTTTTTTCTAAATTATCTACATTAACATTTTCTACTGCTAATTGTGAAA
>JAMOTU010000025.1 GCA_027062165.1 Candidatus Altimarinota bacterium | reverse complement strand
TAATTTTTCTCATCGATCGGTAGTTATGTTTATATGTTTGATAGATAGTTCTTTAATTATCCGTTCTTCTAATTTGTATTTTCAATCAGCAAATCATCAAATTGGCTCATCTACATTTATATATCATGATACAGAATCTATGTAAATATTTTCGTAATTTTTAACATTTTCTAGTTGCTCTCGCGAAATTTCTTCAGCATATGCTGTTTGAATAAATAAATCTTTTACTACATCAATAGTTTTAGAATATAATTTATTTAAATCTTTAAAAGTAGGATTAGATAAAATTAGTATAGATAAAATTAATGGAGTTAACTTTTGTTTCAATTTTTCATATGTATTTTTTTTTCATTCATTTACATTTAAGCTTTTTTCTAATTTTTCAAAATTCATTTTCGTGAAAAAGAACTGTAAAATTATCTTTATTTTAATCAAAAATTATTTTTTTTCAATTTTAAAAGCTTCGGGTAAATTGGGGCAAGATTGAATTCAATAATCAATGGAATTTCGTTAAAAGTTTACTTTTGTAATTAATTGCTATACTTATGGCTGTTATTTTCTATATTTTTAAAAACAAGAGAAAATTAATTTACTTGAACTTTGTTTTTCTTTCATTATTTTTTAAATCTAATTTTAGATAAAATTAAAATTTAAAAATGTTAAAAGTAGGTGGCTTTCCTGAGTTTTTACCAAAAGAGCAGAAAATTTTTGATGAATTAGTAAAGATTATTGAAAAAACTTATAAAACATTTTGATATATTCATATTCAAACTCCTGCTGTAGAAAGAAATAATGTTTTGTTGGCAAAATCTTGAGACGAGGTTTCTAAACAAATTTTTTGACTTTATTGACTTGCTCAATGATGTGAAAACGATAAAAAAGATTATTCTTTACATTTTGATTTAACTGTGCCTTTCGCTAGATATGTTCTAGATTATGAAAATGAGCTCATTTTTCCTTTTAAAAGATATCAAATCCAGCCAGTTTGGCGTGGAGAAAGACAACAAAAATGAAGATATAGAGAATTTTGGCAAGCTGATATTGATATTGTAGAGAGGATAGAGGTCTGAAAAGCGTCAGAAGAGGTTTGAAGAGAAAAAGGTGAATATATTTGGCATGATATAGAAGTTGTTTGAGTTTTAATGAAAACATTAGATAATATATTTTCTAAATTTAAGTTATCAAATAAATTAATTTTAAGGATAAATAACAAAAAAATTATTCAAGGCCTTTTGGAATATTTAAAAAAGTCAGGACTAAAAGAGAATGTATTAGAGTGATTGACAGGTTTATTAGATAAATATCATAAACTTTCCTCCAAAGATTTTGAGCATAGACTTAAAAAATTAATAATTGATTGATGATATTCAGAAAATGTTGCTGAAAAATTTATAAAGTTGATTTTAGATTTTATTGATTGAAAATTTGATTTGGGTTTACAATCTAATAAGATATTTACAGAAGGTATATCTGAATTAGATGTTGTTTACAATGGTGTTTTAAGATTTTTAGAATGATTTAGTATAAACAGAATAGAAGTTGTAAAAGATTACTCTATAGTCAGATGATTAGATTATTATACTTGAGTAGTATTTGAAACATTTATTCAATGAAATGAAAGTTTGGGAAGTATTTGTTCAGGTTGAAGATATGATAATTTAACTGGTTATATCGATTCTAAAAAAAATTATTTTAATGGTGTAGGTGGTAGTATTGGTGTAAATAGACTATTTGATTGGCTAAAAGAACAAACTAATTTTTGAAAATATGAAGAAAAGTATTTATTTTTAAATTTTGGATTTTGAGAAAATTTCCAAAAGGTTTTTCAGCTTTATACAAAATTTTTGAAGGAAGGTAAAATTTGTAGTATCTATTCTGCTCCTGATAAGTTGAAAAAACAATTTAAATATGCAGATAAAGCTGGCTACAAATATGTTGTTATTTTAGGAGAAGATGAGATTAAGCAAGGAGTTTATAAAATAAAAGATTTGGAAAGTGGAAAAGAAAGCGAGTTTAAAATTACACAATAATTATATTCACCGACGTAGTCATATAAATTTATTAAGTTTAGGAAATTAATATAATTATGTTAAATCAATTAGTGGAGAAAATTTATTCTTTTGATAAAGATAAAGCTGTTGAGGATATTTTGAATGTTTATAAAAAGCAGTGATATTGTATAGTTAATTTTCTTTATTTTTTTAATTTGTTAAAAATTTTAGAAAAACAAACTTGATGGGAAAAATATTATAATGCACTTTTGAATAGTGATCTTATTTTGCCAGATTGAATTGCTTTGAGGCTATATTTGAAAAGAAAGTTTTGAAAAAAAGTTTATAATTTAAATGGAACAGATTTCGTGCCTTACTTTTTTGATGAAATTCTGAAGAAAATCTGAAGAAAGTCTGAAGAAAAATCAAAAAATAATTTTGAAAAATATAACTTGAGACAAAAAAATTTTTTTTCTACTAATTTTCTGGATCAATCGTATGATAATTCATTTTCTGTTTTTTTATACTGAGCTAAAAAAGAGGTAATAAAAAAAGTTTATGAAAAATATAAAGATAGACGAAATATCATGTACTCGCAAGATTGATACTCTAACTT
>JAMOTU010000024.1 GCA_027062165.1 Candidatus Altimarinota bacterium | reverse complement strand
CGTAACAAAAGCAGTCGTTGAAAATTTTGATACCCACCAAAAAATAGCTGAGAAATTATTTAGCGAAACTAATACTATTAAGCTATTTGCAAATATTATTTATGAAATGGTTAGTGAGGCGTTGAGGGGTGAAAAATCTATTAATTAATAAGGAGTTTTTATGAAAGAAAACAACACATTAAATTTATTAAATTTGATTCATAAATATTATTTAAAAATCGAAAGTTTATTTTATCTTAGAAAACAAGCTGAAGCATTACAAGAAATACAATATATTACCACTACTGAAATAGTTACTCCTGATTATTTTAATAATGATAAAAGAATATGTGATAATAATGGTGAAGTTTTCTATAAAGAACTTGATAATATTTATGTAATTTTTAATGATATAGAAAAATCAACAAAAATTCTTGATTATTGTGAAAAGAATAATTTAATATGTTTATACATTGGTTATATTAAGTATTCATCAGAATTATTATCAGAAATTATAAATTATCTTAAAGGAAAAATGATAGAAATAACAGGAGATGGTAATTATTCAATAATAGAAAATTTAGATGAACATTTATTATATAATATAGTAGAAAATAATCATAAAGATTTGTATAGAGAAATTAAATATGATTGTTTTTTTGATTGTTGTTGTAATGCTCGACTATACTTACAACAATTAGAATGTTATTTATATATGGAAGAATATAATTCAAAATTTTTAACTGTAAATGAAACTAAAAATATTATTAGATATTTGTTATTATTAGTTTTTAGTATTTTTAATTGCAAAATTAATAAATTTTTAGAAAACAAAAATATAGAAATCTGTTTTAATACAAGAGTTGGTTGTGAATATGGTAGTTGTAAGATTACTCGTTTTATAATAGGAAATTATTTAAAGCAAGATAAATTAATTGGTAAAATTGTACATAAAGCAGCACATCAAGCACAAGGTAAAAAATAATGGAATTATGGGAAAATTTAAATAATATTTCCAAAAAATTAGAAGAATTATTAGAAATAAAAATCGAAGATTATGATTGTATAGAAAATGCTATAAAAAATGCTAAAATAGAAAAAGCTGAATGGAATAAAGTAGAAAATGTAGTAGCAATTTTTGCTGACTTAAAAAATTCCACTATTATTTCCAATGAAAAAATAAAAAGAGTTTATGCCAAATTTTTAGAATCAATAGGATATCCATTTTCTAAAATTTGTAAATTATTTGATGTTAAGTTTATTGATATAAAAGGGGATGGAGGAATTGCTTTATTTCAAGGGCAATATGCTGAAGTTAAAGCTTTTTTAGCGGCTGAAACTTATAAAACATTTCAGGAAAAATATCTTAAAAATAATTTTGAAAGAAACTATAAAATTAATTATTCCATTGGTATAGGAATTGCAAAAGGAGATTTATTAGTCAAAAAAGTAGGTTCTAGAAATTATTCTTTTTTTGTATGGGCTGGAGATACTATAAATAATGCTGCATTAATCTCAAAAGATGTTAAAGAAATTTATTCAAATACCAGTAAAATTGGAATAAGTTTAGAAATTTATGATTCTTTGTCAAATCCAAAATTTGAAGAATATTTAATATATTCTTGTGGTTGTCCTAATGGAGATAAAGAACTACTTTGGAAAGAGAAGCATTTAAAAAATGGAAGAGGTATGAAATACAAATATATTGAAAATAATTGGTGTGAGAAACATGGAGAAGAATATTTAAATGAAGTTTGGAATATAATAAAGGAAAACTAATGTCTGAAAAAAAAGATGAAAAAATTACTTTATTAAAAGAGGCTTTTAATGATACAAAAACTATCATTAGTAATTTAGATACTAAAGCCAGATTTTTGTTAGCTGTAAATTTAGCATTTATTGCTGGTATTTTTATGACTTTTCGTTTTCTAATTAATAAAAAAATTATATGTATTTTCCAAAAATATTTTTTATTTTTTTTAATTTTATTTGGAATAAGTATTGTAATTTATAACTTATATATTATATATATGCTTATAACAAAAGTTATTAACCCACAAAATAACCCAACAAATAAAATTAAAAATTATGATTTATCTTTAAATGAATCAGTGTTTTTCCCTATTCCTAAGAACGGGATATTTGATTATACTTTTTATTCAAAAAAATTAAATAATATTGAGCAACTTGAATCCATATATTTATTTGAGTTATTAAAAATATCATATATTAGACATTTGAGAATTCAAAATCTAAATACAATTGTTTCTAGTTTCAAAAAGTTAATAATCTTTTTAGGTATTTATATAATATTAATTTGTATTTATTTTATTTTGTTTTTATTTTAATATTTAAATCACAAAAACCACACTATATTTAGCTCTTGTTATTGCCACATATAATTTTGCTCTTACAGTTGCTTCAAGTAATGTATTATTAATAATTTTAAAATTTTTAATTTCTTTAACTTCAATATCATTTTTTAATTGAATTTTTTGTAAATCAAATTGCTGATTTTTTAACCATTTTTTTATTGGATTCGTTGGATATATTAAAACTCTATCAAATGTTAAACCTTTTGATTCACCAAAATTATATACAATACCATCTAATTTCTTTTGAGCGTTCCATCTCAGTTTCACTGGAGCAAAATATTTTATATAATCTTCAACATATTTCTCTTCAATTAAAAAAACACCTTGATGTTCAACATCTTTTCTATAACAACAACTACAAGAATTAACTTTTGGATATTCAGGATAAAGTTGAGAAGAAAAATTACATATTTGTTGATTGTTTCTATGAGAAGCATTTAATATTTCAGTATCTATTTCACAAATATTTTTAGCTTCATTTTGAATAAACTCAATTATTTTTCCATTTTTATATTGTTCAAATTTTTTTGCATAATGAGTTAAATAAACAGTTTGACGAGGATCTCCTACTAAGATAGTATTTATTTTCGAATTAAATAATAATTTCAATATTTCCAAATCATACCCAGCTAAATCTTGTACTTCATCAATAAAAATATAATCAAATATATTTTCAAGCCTTTTAATAACTAGACCATTGCTTCTGTCATTACATTCATATACAAAAGGAGATAGTTTATCTGAATATATTTTCCAGTCTCGATTAAAATAATATTCTATTTTTGTTTTTGATATATAAAAGTTTAGTTTTTTATTAACTAAAATTACACCTTTAATGTCTTGATCATATAATTTGTCGTTAAAACAACCTTTATAAGGTTTTGCTCCATATTTTAATAAAAAAGAAAACCAAGTAAGTATTTTGATATTTGATGGTATAAAACCATTTAATTCAATAATTTTATTTTTTATTTCATTTTCGTTTGCAATAGTATATGTAGTAATTAATATTTTCTTATTTTTCTTAACCTTTAATGCTTCCTTTATTAAATACGTAGTTTTTCCAGCGCCTGCAGCCGCTATAATTAACTTATTATTCATTATTCAACCATTCAATGGCATCTTCAATATATCTTGGAAAATTTAAATTTTCTGTTGTTTCAAAAACTGCTAAAGCCCAATCAGTTTTATTGTTTTCCATGTATTTTGCAATCTCATTATTATTTTTACACTTCTTAGAATTAATTCCTATTACTTCACATAAAAGTTCTAAATTATTTTTATTTGCTTCCACAAATTGAGGTTCTAATGTATTTAAAGTATTATTTTTATCAGCGCAAATTTTAATAAATTCATAATTTTCATAATTTTGATATTTTTTTCTAACATTTTTTTCATAATTTCCATCATTATCGGTAATTACTGCAACCTTTTTATTAAGCATAATAGCTATATCTAAAAAACGTTTAAAAGCCAATTTTACAGATAAAACATCTATTTCATCTTCAATAGGTAATTTTCCATATTTTTGAAGATAGGCTTTTTGTACTATTAACTCATCAGAAGGGCCTTCTACTAAAATTATTTTTTTATTCAAAATAAACCTTAAAGTATCAAATCCGGGTAATTTTTTAAAAAAATTATAAGTATATTTTTCTAAATCATTTAATCTAATATTCTGTTGATTATGCAAAAGAATAATATTTTCTAATCCAAGCTTATTTGCTACAAAGCTACTGTGTGTATAAACAATTATCTGTTTTTCTTTATTTTGGTCTATTATATTTTTTATAAAAGCATTTAATTTTGCATAAGAAAGATGGTTTTCTGGTTCTTCCAATAAAATTAGATTTACATTATCATTTTTTTTATGAGTAAGAGCTAAATTTGTTTTTATTATACATTGTTCCCCTTTTCCTATTTGATGAAAAGGGACTTTATTTAAATAAGTCATTAATACTGTTGACCATGCTTCTTTTGAAGCAATATTTACTGAAATTTCAACTTCTTTATCAGTAATATTTTTAATATCGCTGAGTTCTTTATTAATACTCTTAATAGATTTATCTTCTCTAAATGTTTCCTGAAGTTTTCTAAAAGTTTGAGAAATTGAAACCTTTTGTTTTTCATCAAGTTTTTCTTTTATTATTCTTGAGATATATACATCTGAACCATTTTGAAATCTAAAAGTGGAAGAATCTATTATTACAGATTTTAATGGAATACTTCTTGAAGTTATATTTTCTCCAGCAAAAGATTTCCAAGTAATTTTATAATATTCTATAGGTAGAGTAGTTATTGTGTCTTCTTGTATCAACAATTCATATTCATCCATATAGTCTTCATCAAATTCAATAGTATAAACAACCCCTTCACTATTTATCCTATCAGAATTATTTTTGCCTTGTAACTCAGCATTTACATTTTCTAAAAACACTTCAATTTTTATATATGGCAGTGGCACATTTTCTTTTTGATTTATTTTTTCAAAATACTCATTTAATACATCTATATTAAATAAATACTGAGATAAATCATTTTTTAAATATTTGCCATTATACCAACCTGATAAAGCCAAATGAATTGCTTCTAAAATAGTAGATTTACCTGTTTCATTGTTTCCAACTAAAATATTAATTCCGTTATTAAACTCTAAAGTAAATTTACCTTTAAAATATTTAAAATTTTCAATATTAATTTTTTTTATTATCATACTTATTTCCTATTTTCATTTTTCCTAAAAAATTATATAATAAATAAAAAGGTTTTAAATGCCAAAACATGAAACGGCTTTTTACCAAGATGAAAATAATATTTGGCATGAAGTAAATCATAATGAATTATTTCAAAAACAAAAAAGAGCTGAATTAAGAGAAAGAGATTTATATGATAAACCTGATGGAGATTTACAATTAGGTATAAGAAATCATAAAATTACTCCTCATTTTTATGTTAAAAGACCTATTAGAAAATCTTTGGAATATAAAAGTAAAAAAAGTAAATTACATAATGAACAAATCGATATTATTTATAATTTTTTAAAGAAATATAAAAAGCACAGTTTTAATTCCTATAAAAGTTTTAATTTCACTGAAGAAACGATTATAAAAATTAAAAATTACGAATGGGAAAAAGAAGCAAAATTTGGAATTATTTATGGAAAATATGCAGTATTTGATATATTAGGCAGAGATTATGAAAATATTCATTTAACAGATAAAAACCCATTTGTTGCTATTGAAGTTATAGATACACATTTCCATTCGCAAGAAACATTTAAAATTTTACTTGAAGCAACTAAAAATTTACCTCTAATAATAATTTATTTTTTTATAAACCAAATACCTAAACTAAATCATCTAAAAAAACCTAAAAATGAAAACTTTTATACCAGAAATGTTATATATTTTCATATGTCAGATGGATCTTTTTGGGAAAAAAATGAGAGAATTGAAGAAAAATATGAGAAATATAATCTTTCTCCTAATAACTCAGATCAATATTATAATTTCATAAAAGAAAAATTATATGAAAAAAAATTTATAAAATCCACTTCGTCCGAACAAGGAACTTAATGTATACCCCACCATTTGAAATTACACCAAAAATAATTAACTTAATAAGTAAAATATCAGAAAAAATAGGTTCTCTTAATATAAAAAAAGATTTAAAACTAAGAAAAATATCTAAAATAAAAACTCTTATAGGCACACTAAAAATTGAAGGTATTGAAGCAGATGAAAAAAAGGTTACAGCACTACTTGAAGGTAAAAGAGTATTAGCAACTCAAAGAGAAATTGCAGAAATTAAAGGTGCTATTGCATTATATGAAAATATTGATAAATTTAACTATAAAAATGAAGAAGACTTATTAAAAGCTCACAAAATTTTAATGCAGGATGTATTAAAAGAAGCTGGAAAATATAGAAATGGAAATGTAGGTGTCGGAAATGAAAAAGAGATAACCCATATTGCACCTCCAGCAATCAATATTCCAAAATTAATGAGTGATTTATTTGAGTGGTTAAAAGTTACGGAATTACACCCATTGATTGTTAGCAGTGTTTTTCACTATGAATTTGAATTTATTCATCCTTTTGTTGATGGAAATGGAAGGATTGGAAGATTTTGGCAAACGTTGATATTATATAATTGGAAAAATGTTTTTGAATATTTACCAATAGAATCGCTAATTTATGAAAATCAAGATGAATATTACGCAGCAATAGAAAAATCCACAGAAATCGGAAACTCAACTCCTTTTATTGAGTTTATGCTAAAAATAATACTTGATACTCTAAATACCCCTCAAGTTACCCCACAAGCCACCCCACAAGATGAAAAAGAGAGAAAAATTATTGAATTTTGCCAAATTCCAAAAAGCAGAAAAGAAATTGCTGAATATTTAGGAATTAAGGACAGAAAATATTTAAAAGAGATTTTAGATAGATTAATCAATAAAAATTTACTTCAAATGACAATTCCTGATAAACCGACTTCTCCTAAGCAAAGATATGTTGTAAAGGATAGAAAATTATAGTTGTAACTATTACTTTTTATATATTTTTTATAGTTGCCACTATAAATTTACAAAAACTTCAATATCTTTAATTCTTTATATAGCTCTCATAAATATCAATTAAATGCCTAATTCTTTTTTCAAAACTAAGCTCTTTTGCATATTCTAAAAGTCTTTCTCTGCCAACCATTTTGTAAAGAGTTATTAAGTCTTTGAATGTAAAGTAGTTTTTAAGGTAAGTTTTTACAAATATATCTTCCCTGACTTCACTCCCGTCTCTCATACTCCAAAAATAATCGGCATAAAATTTTGATTTATCGAGTTTGATTTTATTCATTTGAAACCTTTTGTAATAGAAATTTATAATTTGCATAATATTATATTAACTTTATTAAACAAATCAATAATTTTCAGTATAATACAAAAAAATAAGATGTTTTTTTCTATCCACTGAAAGGAATACAATGTTAGAGAAACTATTTTTTTACTCTAATCTATTCTTACAAACTCCACCGTCTCCATATAAAAGAGATATTTTTAACAAAATAAACTTTAATGAAAAGATGGTGGGGCTTAGGGGAGCAAAAGGTGTTGGAAAAACCACTATAATCAAGCAGTATCTATCAACCTTGCCTCATAACAGGGATGAGATTTTATATGTTTCTCTTGACAGTTCAATAGTAACAGATAAAATTTTGACAATTACCGAAGAAGCATATAAAAGAGGAGTTAAAATAATAGCTTTTGATGAGATTCATTATCAAAAGGATTTTGAGAGAGATTTAAAAACGATATACGATTTCTTTGATATTAAAGTTATATTTTCAGGCTCAAGCGCTATTGCTTTATCTACTGCCGATTTAGGCAGAAGAGCGGTTATTTATGATGTTCCGATTCTCTCATTCAGAGAATATTTGGAATTGAAACTAAATAAGACATTTTCAAAATTCACTTTAGATGATACAGTTAATAATCATTACAATATCGCCTCTGTTATAACACAAAATATCAGACCTCTTAAACACTTTGAAGAATATTTAAAAACGGGAGCATATCCGTTTTTCTTAGAGAGTGACGAAAACAGCTATTATATGAAACTCTTAGAAGTTGTAAACAAAACAATAGAAAACGAGCTTCTCTATCTATTCAATATAGAAACGTCGAATATTTTTATTTTAAAAAAACTGCTTTTATTGCTGTGCAAAAATCCTCCCGGTAATTTTAATTTAACCAATATTTCAAAAGAGATGGGAATAAATATTAAAACATTATACAACTACATCAATGCCCTGACAAAAGGAAGACTGATACATATGCTCTATTATAATAAAAAAGGAAATTCCCTGTTTCAAAAGCCTGATAAAATTCTTTTAGACAATCCAAATCTGTTTTACATATTGTGCTCAAATCAAAATATCGGAGCCATCAGAGAATCATTTTTCATATCCCAACTTTACGAACACGAAATAAGATATTCAAAACAGGGGGATTATATAATAGATGATAAATATACCTTTGAAATTGGAGGTAAAAACAAGACAAAAAAACAGATAAAAGATATCAAAAATGCATTTGTTGTAAAAGACAATATAGAAATTGGAGTTGATGAAATTCCTCTTTGGTTGTTTGGATTTTTGTATTAGTTTCTTTATTTCAGAAGTATATCTAACTATTCAAAAATCCTTCCCACCATTTAAGAAGCTCTCTTCTTTCATCTAAAAAGTCAGTTCTCAAATATGCCCGAGTAACCTTATTACCGATTTTATGATGAAGCTGAGCTTCAATAACCTCAAATGGAAATTTATGTTCTTTGTATTTTTCCGCTGCAATTGTCTGAAATGAACTTCGCCAGCCGTGCGGTGTATGAATTCCCTGATATCCAAGTTTTTTATACTGAAACGGCAAAAAATTTTCACTTATCTGTTTATTTGTTTTACTTGAAATAAACACATATTCCTTATCACCGCTGAACGGTTTAAAATATTCAAGAATTTCAAGTAAAGTATCCGTGAGAGACAGTCTGAAATCAGAATGGGCAGCTTTCATGCTTTCTTTTGGAAAAAAGATAATCTTTTTATTCCAGTCAATGTATTCCCATTTAAGATTTCTCATATTTCCATTACGTAGTAATGTCAATGCCTGAAACTGTAAAATTTTAGAAGTGACAGGATTATCTATTTCAAGTATTGTTTTATACAGCTTTTTCAATTCGTTTTCATAGGTAATCGCTTCCATATGTTTTTCAATATGCTTTGGTAAAATTATATCAATATCAATTAGAGAAATTGGATTATGTTTCAAATATTTATTTCTAAATGCGTATTCAAACAAATTTTTAATTATACTAAGTACCTCTTTTGCTTTGTATGTCTTGTTACCTGAACGGGTTGCATTTTTAAGCTTAATTTTAGGAACCTTTTTAACCAATGCCAATATTTCATCTTCATTAATTTCATCTATATATTTTTTACCGATATAAGGAATAACATAATTATTGAATGTGCCTACATAGTTTTTTTTAAATCTTGCTTCACTTACATTATTCTTTTTTATCTCTAAGTACTCATCAATTAAATCAACTACACGCATTTTATTTTGCTCTCTTATCAATTCTTCCTGTTGCTGTTTTTTATGCAAATTCGGGTCTATGCCTTTTTCGAGCAGAAGTTTTGCTTCTCTTGCCATATCCCTTGCTTCTTTTAAACTTACAACAGGATATTCTCCAATTGCATAATAACTTCTCTTTTTACCGTAAGTATATCTAAGTCTCCAAACATAACTATTTTTTGTTTTATATAATGAAAGTCCGGCAATACTACCATCTGTTATTTGCTTTGAACCTTTTTTAATTTCACTTTTTATTTTTTTGTCAGTCAATGCTTCTTTGACTCTTGGCATAATAACTCCCTATAATTTTGATAGGCCATCCGATAGGCCAAAAAATTATAGCAAATAGTCCATTATTATGGAAGCATATAGACAATAAATTTCTGAAAAGCCCTTATTTCAGGTAGTTCTATAGAAGATTATAAATTTGTAGAAATTGAAATTAGGTGCATCTCTCCCGCACCACTTATTAATCTAAAATTCCCATAAATACGATGTTTTGAAAATTTAAGCAAAAAATGACCCCACAAATAGCCCCACTATTTTAAATTTAAGCATATATTTTTCAATAAAAATCCGTTTAGTTTTGTTTAGCAGTGTTTAGTTTTTAAATTCGTTAATATAAACTCTTATTCTGCTTGGAGATTTCTCAAACTCTTTTGATAATAAAGCTATTATTTCGTTAAGCGGTAATAAATTTTTAAGCTGGTAATATCTCTTTTTTAATTTATACTCGAATATTCTCTGCTTTGAAATATATACCCTTAGCCCCTGCAGTCTTTCTAACAGCTCATATATTTTATTTTCTTCCATTCCCAAGTCTTGCAGGTTGTAAATAAGATATTCTACGCTGACGTCCATATAACAACCTTTTTTTATTTAAATCCTATATAGAAGTGAATTTATCTTTTGGAGAGAAACGATTATCTTGGAAACCTTTGGAAACTTTAAAAGTCGTGTTTCCTTTTGTTTCCTTTTCAAAAATCCTGTTGATTTTTTCTGATAACCCATTCACTTTTACAGATAAAAGCTGGGAATTTGTATTGCTTTTTTTCACTTATAGCTTAAATTATGCCGATAAAAAGGAATTTATAAGCTGTTGCAGGTGTTGTATTGCTGGCCTTAGGCAGGGGCTTAGCAAGGGGTCGGTAAGCAGGATACCCCCACCCCCTTAAAATCAGTTTTTGTTTTTTCGTGACCACGCCGCCGGTATAACGTCCAAGCCTGTGAAATTTCAAACCCGCCCTTTCAATTTGTCAAGTGTCAAGTGCCTACTTGACAAAATCTGATTATATAAAAACCCCAATACATCGGTAACTTCAAAACATTCTGTCAAGTAATTTGTCAAGCACTTTTTGTCAAGCTTTGTGTGTGTGAAAACTGGGGTTGGCGACCACCGCAGGCGATTTTCACCTAAAAGGACCCGCTGACTTTTTAATGTTCCTGTTAGGTCCTTTTTTGCTTGAATTTCATTTGCGGGTACTGGCGACCCCAAATTTCATATATTCATAACGAAAATTTTTACTTCAAATATTCAAAGAATGGAAAACCGATATATACCGATATATAATGTAAGCTCTGTAAAATCATTCCTTGAAGTAAGCCTAAAAGTTTCCATAATGATTATTATTAAACATCACTTTATTGACGATATATTCGCATTTTTAGAAGCAAGTTTCAAAAATCATTTAAAGTTGTAACCATAAATAGTCATTTGAGCATTTTTGAAATATTGAAACCTAAAAAAATCATATTGTGTGTGCAAATTTTGCGGTTGCGAGTGCCCGCAGACAAAATTCTCTCTAAGCAGGACCCGCTTGATTATTCATTTGTTCTAAGGCTTTTTGAGGGTAAAACATTTGGTATATACCCGCTATTATCCAAAGTCCATAAAATAAAGATACATACCATAAATCATTAAGATAAAACAATATTGCACCAATCAAGCCAACTAAAAAAGAAGTAAATCCATATTTTCTCATCGACTTAATATCTTTTGGCTTTTGTCTATCGTTCCACTCTTTTATAGGCGTAACAGCTACCTTTGCAATTTTTATACTTTTAATGCTTAATTTTGTCAATTTCTCTTTAATCGCTTGATAAATTCTTGGAATTATTCTTTTTCTTTTAATGACCTTTAAAAGATAAATGCTTAAAGTCATAAATAAAATGATAATAACTATAATCTTCAAATGAGACACTATATAATTATAAATAAATACTACTGCTGTTACTATTAAAGCAATAAGCCCTAAAATCAAACCAAAGCCGATTAATAAAACATATCCCATAAAGTAAGCGATTATAAGCTCAATCGCAAAAGCTATTAAACCCACTTACAATCCCTTGTATGCGTTATCGTGATTATCTATATCAAGCAAATAAATCTCATTGCCTTTAACTAAAAAGTATAAAACTATCCTGTAATTCATATTAATCGAAACTGAATGATAATCAGTTCCTTTTAGCTTATGCAGTCTAAGGGAAGGGTGGAAGGGATTATCTTCAAGTATTTCAAGCGTTTTGTAATATCTATCTTTTAACTCTGGGTGTTTTTTTAAAAACTTAACGATTTTCTTGATAAATTTATCGTCATATATTAACTTATAGCTCATTCTCTATTCTCTCGATAAGCTCTTTTGCACCGCTAACAAAAGCCTCTCCGTTTTCTTTTTTCTTTTTAAGCTCATTATACGCACTATCAAGCAAAAGCCTCTCATATTCTTCAAGGGTAAGCATTACATACTTTGGTCTGCCTTTAAAAGAGATAATGGCTTTGTTTTCTTTTTGCAGTTCGTCTTCAACCGCTTTAATTCCTCTTTTTCTAATATCAACTACGCTAACCATTTCTAATCCTTAAATGTATATTTTGATATACATATTATAACAAAAAATTTTTTAAAACTTTTTTATAAGAAAAAAAGTCGAAAAGTCGGAAGCACTTTAAAACCCCCAGAAATACGTAATTTTGTTGTCGATTTTTTCTTTTTCAAACGTCGGCAAAAAGTCGGAAAAAAGTCGAAAATGCTGTTAATCGGCTTTTTCAATGAGAAAATAGTTGCTTTTGTCTTTGCCTTTTTTATATCCAAGAGCTTGAAGTCTTTTAAATAATTCGTTTCTTCCTACCGGATGTATTCCGTTTTCAATACACCACGACCTGTAA
>JAMOTU010000023.1 GCA_027062165.1 Candidatus Altimarinota bacterium | reverse complement strand
GTTATAAAATATTTTTATTTATTTACATTAATATTCATGAAAAAAACTATAAAATTAGGATTATTGGCATTTTTGGCTGGGCAGGTAGCTACACTTTTTTATAAAGATAAAACTTTTAAAGAGAAATTTGATAATGCACAAGGTTTTGATAAATGTAAAGTTTTATTTAATGAACTTTTAGAAATAAATAAAAGATTGTTTTTGGATGCTAAATCAGTTGATTATTCAGGTAAGTTAGAAGAGATAAAGTCAAAGTTTGATACTGAAATTACAAAACTTCAACAAAGAATTGAAGAGATTAAACAAAATTATAATCAATTTAATGAGGCAAAATTAAAACCTATTTTAGAAGAGCTTAAACAAAAAGCAGAATCTTTGAAAATACAACTTGAAAATCAAGTGGATTCTTTAAAGGAAAAGTATCAATTAGAAGAAAAACTTGATGAAATAATGCAAAAGATTAAGTCTTTAAAAAAAGAATAGATTTATATTATTAGAGTTTAAATATGTTTTTTGATTTTGAAGAATTTATTCAATTTCTTCGTGAACATCCGGATGAGAACGAAAGAAAAATTGTCGAAGAATATGAAAAACACTATTGACCTATTCAATGAGATATAAAAGAACAAATTTGGTACAAAGAGTATGTATCAAAATTTAAAACTCTTTCTTATAAAATCCCAGAAGAATATAAGGAGGATTTTGATTGGGAATTACTGATGCAATTGGTAGCTGCTTCTTTTTCTAGTGATTGATTGTTAGAGTTTAATGAATGAGAGACGCAACCAGAATTTTTGATTTCTGTTACTAGTTGAGACACACAAATAGTTAAGAAGGTTTCTGAACTTTTTGGATTTCAAATTAAAAGATTATATGAAATTTATGTTAAAGAGCAGATGAGTTTACAAAATCTAATGGCAGAAAGTGAAAATGATAAAGACTATATAGAATCACAAAGAGTTTCAAGACTAGAAAGATGGCAAAGAATTTTAGATAAAATAGAAAGTGAGCAAGAAAAAATTAAAGAAGAGCAAGAAAAGAAAAAAAAGTTAGAAGAATTGATGAGTCAACTTTAAAAAATAAATTTTTATTATGCGTTGTCCTAAGTGTTGATCTACACAAACTAAGGTTTTAGATTCGAGGTTTGTAGAGTCTACTAATCAAATAAGACGTAGAAGAGAGTGTGAAAAATGTTGATATAGATTTACAACATTTGAAAAAATTTCTTTAACAGATTTGTTAGTAGAAAAAAAAGATTGAACTACTGAATATTATTCAAGAGATAAATTAAAAAATTCGTTAATAACAGCTTTTGCTAAAAGACCTATATCTGACTCTGAAATCGATAAGATAATATCTGAGCTTGAGGAGAAATGGTCTTCTAAAAAGAAAATAACAACTAAACAGATTTGAAAAGATATTTTAGCTAAGCTTAGACAGATTGATCCAGTTGCATATGTTAGGTTTGCTTCTGTTCATCTGGAATTTGAATCTATAGAAGATTTTAAAAAGATTTTAGAAGATATATGAAATTGTTAGTTTTAGTGTAAATTAAAATCCTGCTTAAGAGCAGGATTTTTTTGTAAATAAAAAATGCCCGGGGAGGGACTTGAACCCTCACGGCCTTGCGGCCAGGAGATTTTGAGTCTCCCGCGTCTACCAATTCCGCCACCCGGGCAAGAGTTAAAAAAAGTAAAAGTTTATTTGGATAGTGTTAAATTTTATAATTATTTTATTTTAAATTTCAATTGTTTTTAAAAATTTTTTTGTTATAAATTAATTGTTTTTATTTTTTAATATATTGTGATGGCTAGAGATCTTAATAGAGTGATGTTAATCGGTAGACTAACTCAAGATTTAGATGTAAAAAAAACTGAATCTTGACTTTCTGTAGTTAATTTTACAATAGCTACTAATAGAAGATTTAAAAATGCTGAAGGTAATGTTGTTGAGGAAGCTGAATTCCATAGATGTGTTGCTTTTTGACAAGCAGCAGATATTTTATGACAATATCTTTCTAAAGGAAGAAGAGTATATATAGAATGAAGATTAAGGACTAGAAAATGGGAAGATTCTACAGGACAGGTTAGATATACTACAGAGATAATAGTGGAAGATTTTATATTTTTAGATTCAAAAGGAGGAGAAACTAGTATGAATCAAGATATTAATACTTCTGTCGAAAATCAAGCTTCTGATGTAGTTGATGAAGAAGAGTTGCCTTTTTAGATTTAAAATTAAAAATTTATGAATAAAAAATTATTGCTTGAAATATACGACTTTGTAGCTTTTGTTATTTTTGCTGCAGGTATTATATTTTTTATAAAATTTTTTATATTGACTCCTTTCACAGTTGTTTGACATAGTATGGAACCTAACATTCATAATGGTGATTTTTTAATAGTTGATGAGATTACTCCTAAAATTAAAAAAGAATTATCTAGATGACAGATAATAATTTTTGCTCCTCCAGGAAAAGATATAGATTATATTAAAAGAATAATTGGTCTTCCTTGAGATATTGTGAAGATAATGAGTGGTAGTGTTTATATTTGTCATAGATATTCTACAGGTGAAAGTTGTAATAAATTATCTGAACCTTATCTTCCAGAAAGTGTTAAAACA
>JAMOTU010000022.1 GCA_027062165.1 Candidatus Altimarinota bacterium | reverse complement strand
TAATATCTTTTACACTTGAAAGGGAAGAATATATATTTAAAAATACTTTATCATTCATTATCATAGGAAGTATTCCAAGTTTTAATCCAACTTCCTTAAACTCTACATTTGTACTTGTTGTTGTTGTCCCCTCGTCAGTTGTAGATGATGTTGTAATCACCGGAACATTATCTATTAATGAAAAAGTTATGAGCTGATTTGATAAGGTTGATACGCTATATGTTTTTATTGTCTCTACTTTTCCATATTGACTTAAAGCTTTTATAACTGCATTAAAATCTTTTGAATTAAAAACTATTCCTAAACCCTGATTTACAGTTTGGGGAAGACTTGTTAAACCTAGCTTTGTATTAAAACTATCTAAAAAGCTATTCCAATCTATTCCACTTTGAGCTTCATTATTTATATCTACTCTTACTATTCTTATCTTAAGCTTTAACTTCTTTTTACTTTGCAAGCTATCTATTATGCTTTTTATTTTTTTGTAGTCTCTAGGTCTTGTAACTAATACTAAATTCCCTAAATCATCTATGTATATTTCTCCATCGCTCACAAAATCCTTTAATGTTTTTACTACTTTACTAAATAGAGCACTATAATTAATTTTATTATTTTGCCCTCCACCCTTTAATGAAACATCAAAAAACTCAGGAAGTTTAAAGTAAAATACTTTATACTTGCTTATCTTTAAAAAATCATTTTTATAATCATACTCACACCATATATTTGCTAAATTACATAGCTTTTTTATTCCTTCCATTAAAGGTCCTTTATAAACAAATGTCACATATATGTCATCAAGCGCATAATTTAAACCTTTTTCCTTTCCGCCTTTATTTTTGGGAAGAGAGAAAGCTTGTGCTCCATTCACATTACCTTTATATACATCTTTTAAAGATGATACATAAGAATATTTTAAACCATAGAGAACTCCAAGTATTTTAAATACTTTTTTTATGTTTGCATTAAAGAGTTTTATATCTATCTCCCGGAATAAAGGAGGAATTTCATTACTTTCATCTATATACTGTGTTTTTTTCTTATTTTTATTTAAAGTATCAGTTGTCTTATCTGCTTTTTTTTTATCAAAATTTACATAATTATCTTGCTCCCCTTTTGGTGAAAAATATGCTCCATAAGGACTTACCGTAGCAAAAGCCATATTTGTAAGTAAAATTAAACTTAATACCCTTCTCATTTTTCCCCTCTTTTACTTTTTTTTTAGTATTTTACCAAAACTTTGCCATAATTTTTTTCTATTTTCGCCTCATTTATCTTTTCATCTTTCATATAACAAGAGAGCTCATAACTAAGCGTTTTTTCTCTTAAAAACGCTAAATTATCTTCACAATATTTTATTTTTTCATAAGGAATATTTATAAATATATCATCTATACTTGTTAAAGTGCTTTTAGGATATATTTTTAACGCCACTAAGTTTGCTCCAGATGAAACTTTTTTGCTTGCATACTTTATTAAACCTTGCTTGTTTATAACTCCAAAGTTTTTATCCTTATCTACCAAAACATATTTTTTATATTTTATTCTTTCTAATTTTTGCGGTATACTTATTATATAATTTTCTAATTTATTTACTAAACTTTTTGTTTTGTTTAGCTCAATTTTTATATTTTCAATATCCTTTTTTAAATTTTCTTCATCTTCACTTACAAAATTCATTTCTTTATTTTTTTTATTATCTTCTTTTTCTTCTAATTTTTTTTCAAGATTTGATAGTTTTTCATCTATAATTAATACTTTTTTCACTAAAGCCTTTAAAACTAAATTTAAATCTAAAGCTTTTGTGTTATTAGCATTACCTTGTGCTAAGGCTATATTTATCATCAATAAAAAACACATTGCCTTTTTCATATTAATCCTCCTACCTTATAATAATAAAGTATTTTGTCCCATCATCAAAATAAACATAATTTCCTTCTATCTTTTCTATTTCTTTTCCAAATAAAATATCTCCTTTTTTATAAATATCTCCATCAACAATTACTCTGTCATTTATTTTTCCATCAACTAAAAGCTCACCTTTATAAACATAAACTTTTTTCTTATCTAAATTTAATTTTTCATTTATCACTTTTTTATTTTCCACTTTTTCTATATTCTCTTTCTCTACTTTATTTTCTTTTTTTTCATTACCATTTTCCTTTTTTACTACAATATGCTTTTTATGCTTTTTATTTATTTTCTTTTTTACTTTTACTTTTTTTACAAGATTAGGAGGCGGAGCTATATTTGCTACTTCATTACTCTTTGGTGAGGGTAAAAACATATTTAAAATTAAAAGAGCTATTACTAAAAATAAAAAAACTATAAGGACAATTTGAATTTTTCTATTTGTCTTAATTTTCTCTACTACTTCATTTATCTTTTTCATAGCCTACCTCTTTATATTAAGATTTTTCATCTTCAAATAAAAACCAATTAGTCTTTTTATAAGATGCAATAAAAAGTTTTCGCTCTTTTACATCTTTTATTACTCTACTTGCTATTCTTTCTAAACTCTCACTAAACTTTAAACAAAAGCTATTTATATTTTTTGTAGGCTCAAAGTAAAACTTTCTTTTTATATCTTTAAATTTTTTCTCTTCTATATAAAGCCTTAAGGTTG
>JAMOTU010000021.1 GCA_027062165.1 Candidatus Altimarinota bacterium | reverse complement strand
ACCTTATAATATTGAAATTTACAGGATAGAATATCATGAAGTTACAAAAAGAGCTATTTTACAGGCTATTGAAGAAAAAAGAAAGTTGGATGAAAATTTAGTAAGAGCTCAAATAGTTAGACGTATAG
Source organism: Candidatus Altimarinota bacterium (assembly GCA_027062165.1). Classification (GTDB taxonomy): domain Bacteria; phylum Patescibacteriota; class Gracilibacteria; order Absconditabacterales; family Absconditicoccaceae; genus JAMOTU01. The sequence goes on along the minus strand of JAMOTU010000021.1, from coordinate 2,520 downwards.
CTGACAGGCGAGTAGGTTTTAGTTTGTCTGAGAAACTTCAAAAATATTTTAATAATCCAAACTATTCTGCTTGAAGAGTGCAAACTCCAGTATTAGGATGGGTTATTCAAAGATATGAACAATCTAAAGAAAAGAAAGCGGTGATTTATATACAATTTCAAAATTTGCCAGACCAAGGAATCCAAAAGGAAGGTGTGTTTGTTAAAAAAGTTTTAACTTTTGAAGAGGATGACACAGAAAAGGTGAAAAATATTAAAAAAGAAAAAGAAGTTTTTATTAGAATTTTGGATAAAAAGCAGGAGAAGATAAATCCTTTTCCACCTTTTACTACTGATGCATTACTGCAAGAAGCAAATGATAAGTTAAGGTTAGGTGCAGACGAAGTTATGAAAATAGCTCAAGATCTTTTTGAATCCTGAGTTATTACTTATCATAGAACAGATTCTACACATATATCTGATTATGGTATAGGAATTGCTAAAGAAATTTTAAAAGAAAAAGGTTGGGAGCAATATTTTTATCCAAGGCATTGGGGTGAAAGTGGAACTCATGAGGCTATTAGACCAACTAAGCCTTATGATATGGAGACATTAAGAGCTATGGTAGAATCTGGTATGATATTAGGTAATTTTACACGAAATCATTATAGAGTGTATGACTTGATTTTTCGCAGATTTTTAGCTTCACAGATGAAATTTTTTGTACAAGAAAAGGCTAATATTGAGATAGAATTTTTAAATATAAATTATAAAAAACAAGTAGAAATACCTACAAATATTATAGAAAATGGTTGGAATTTAACAATCCCTCAAGGTATATATTTAATAGATGAAGGGAAAAAAGAAATTAGTGTTGATAAAAAAATGGTGCCAAAAATTCCTCCATATACTCAGTGAACTTTGATAGCTCAGATGAAAGAAAGATGATTAGGGAGACCATCTACTTATGCTACAATTATTTCTACATTATTAAGAAGATGATATATTACTCAGATTCCCAAGACAGGTTGGCTAATTCCTACAAAAAAATGAAGAATAGTTTATGAATTTTTAACAAGCAGATATAAAGATTTAGTTTCAGAAGAATTTACAGCTTATTTGGAGAAACAAATGGATGAGGTGGAAAATGGAGCAGATCATAATGAAATTTTAAAACAATTATATAATTTAATACAAAAGTACATAAATTCCGAGAAAGATTAAAATCAGACCAACTATTCAATGTATTAGTTTTATGTATTTATCTTTTTTTTCTAATATTGTTTGAGGTTGCGTTATTCCAAAAGATACTAGTATAGTGATACCTATCATTGGTAAAACAAAAATTAGGTTGTATAATCCAAGTAAGAGATATTTAGTTATTGTATTTATGTTGTACATAGCTAAATATCCATTAAAGAAGACATATGGTCAAGCTGTACAAGGCAGTAAAAATAAACTTACTATACCTCAAATAAAAAATCATCAAATAGGAGAGGTTACTTTTCATATAATTTTTTTCAAATAAGGTCTTCGACTAAAAGGCACTTCCATAACAAATAGTTTTCAATATCGTATAGCATCTTTTAGATTTGCTAATCATACAATTATTCATAATATTCCTACTAAATACTTTATATAAATTCATATTTTTCAACTAGTGTGTTCAGAAATTATTTTCAATAATCATAATCACATTAAATAATAACTAATGAATACAGCTGTTGTAAATAATAATCCTGTTAAAATAACTTTTTTTATGCTTTTATATCTTAGCAGTATTGTAGTTAAAAGAATTGCCATAACGGCTAAAGCACAAGGGTTTATACTATCAGTAAATGCTGCTAAAATTAAAATTCGTAATATATGGAAAATATCATAATTTTTGACAACATTTTGGTTGTTTTTTTCATTAGTAGGTTCGTTACAAGGTTGATTGATAGAGCATCATTGGTTAGTATCTGTATAATTTTCTATTTTATGATTTTTTAAGAAATTGATAATAGATTTATCATCTCCTTCTATATATTTGTTTTCGTGGGATATATAAAGAAAGGGAATTTTTGTTTGTAATGGATTGAGATTTAATTGTTTTAGAGTCTTTATAAATAGATTTTTACCAGTTTCTGAAAAATATACTTCTACCTGTTTGATTTTATTAGCTAGGTTGTGAGAAGAGATGTATTCTTCTACTTTTGCACAATGAGGACATCACTTACCATAAAATAGGATATAGTCGGAAAAATTGAAACTTACAATTAATAAAGATATTATTAAAAGTTTAAAAATTTTTTTCATTGTCAAAAAAGTTACAAATTAAATTTTTAATATAAGTTATATAGTCTTCGTTAATGCAGTAATAAACGTTTCTTCCAACTTTTGAGTGTTTGATTAAGTTTGCTTTTTCTAATGTTTTAAGATGATGAGATATAAGATTTCTTTTAAGTTTGGTTATTCTTGCTATGTCACATACACAGCTTTTTTTCTTTTGAAGAATAATTTTAAAGATTTCTAATCTATTTGAATCAGACAAAATTTTAAA
>JAMOTU010000020.1 GCA_027062165.1 Candidatus Altimarinota bacterium | reverse complement strand
GTAGCAGCATAAAGACTTATCGGATGGTCTACGTTATCATCGGTTGAAAATGGTTGCTTTTTATTAAGTCCATAAACACTACTGCTGCTTGCATACACCAAATGCTCAGTTCCATAATGTCTTACAGTTTCAAGTATATTCATATGACCTACTATATTTGAATTTATATAAGCATACGGATTTTGAATAGAATATCTAACTCCAGCTTGAGCTGCAAGGTGGCATACCTTATCAAACTTCTCTTCTTTAAATAACTTATCAATATTTTCTTTATCTTCAAGATTAAGTTTTATAAATTTATAATTTAGATATTTTGTGCTTTGAACTGCTTGAGAATATTCTATTTTTTCTTTTTTAATTCCAGCATCTTCTAATCTTCCATATTTTAAATTTACATCATAATAATCATTTATACTATCAATTCCTATTACTTCATCACCTCTTTTAACCAGTTCATTTACCAAATGATACCCAACAAACCCGGCAGTTCCTGTTACTAAGATTTTCATTTTAATCCTTTAAATTAAATTATTTTTTATATTGTTACCTTCAATTATTTTATAAAAAGAATTATTTTTTAAAACATTACTCATAAAATCTATATATCTGTTTGAATGACAGTCACTTCCTAAAAAATCCAACATCTTATTTTTAGCTATAAGTTTTGCTTTTTTTAAAACACTTTTTCCATAAAAACCTCCAAACGAATTTATATTGCTTTGAAATAATACTCCAAGTTCTTTTATTTGTTTAAAATTATCAAGTGTTTCAAGGTATCTATACCTTTCAGGATGAGCCATAACGGGAGTAAAACCTTTTAATTTTATTTTAAAAATCATACTTTCAAAATCAAGAGGTTTTTGATAATAAGAAGTTTCAAAAAGTAAATAATTATTTCCAAAAGATAAAATATCATTTTTTTCAAGTCTTTGCATAAGTTCTTCATCAAGCATATATTCAGCAGCCACGGCAAGTTTTATATTAATATTGTTTTCTTTTAAAATTTCTTTTAATTCTTCAAATTTTTCTAAAATTAAAGAAGTTTTGTTATTAAAGCCATCAAACATTACATGAGGTGTGATAATAAGCTTTTCATATCCAAGAGAAATAAATTTTTTAATAATCTCAACACTTTCATCAAAACTTTTAACCCCGTCATCAACAGGAAGAAGATGAGAATGAATATCCGTTTTTAATTTTATTTTTTTAACTTTTTTAAAAAAAAACATATTTACCCTTCATCGTAATATCCATATCCTCCGTATCCATATCCTCCGTATCCACCATAACCACCTTTTTTCATTTTAATATCATTAACTACAATTCCTAAGCCTTTTACACCTTTATTGTATTTTAAATCATTTGCTGTTTTTAAAAACTCTTTTTTAGAATAATTAACTCTTACCACATATAAATTAACATTACAACGAAGCAAAATATCTATAGCATCTACAACTAACCCTATAGGAGGGGTATCAAATATAACAATTTCAAAATTATCTTTTAAATATTCAATAACTTTATGCATATTTTCACTCTGAAGTAACTCTCCCGGATTTGGAGGTGTAGGACCTGATGGAATTACATATAAATTGTTATATTTTGTTTTATGAATTACCTCTTCTATTTTGTTTTCTCCAACTAACACATTACTTAAACCTACATCATTTTGAATATCAAAAACTTTATGCAAAGTTGGCTTTCTCATATCAAGATTGACAATTATAGTTTTTTTATTAGCTAATGAAAAAATTCCTGCTAAGTTTGAAGAAATTGTGGTTTTACCTTCTCCCGCAACTGTTGAAGTTACAGAAATTACATGCGAATCAGTAGGAGATAAAAATTTAATGTTTGTTCTAATTACCCTAAAAGCTTCAGAAAAAGATGACTTTGGATTATCAATAACCCTTAAAATTCTTTTTTTATCTTTTCTATGAGGAACCCCACCGATAATAGGGATATCTGTAAGTTTTTCAATATCTTCTACAGATTTGATTTTTGTGCTTAAAAACTCTTTTAAAAATGCTATTATTATTCCTACAATTAACCCTAAAATTAAGCTGATTATTATAATTAAAGCTTTCTTAGGTTTAAAAGGCTCTTGAGGCACAAGGGCTGTATCTATAATTCTATTATTGCTTATAATACTTGATTTAGCAAGGGCAGTTGCAGCCCTTTTTTCAAGAAGATAAGAATATATCTTCTCATTTACCTGATATTCTCTTGTAAGGTCAATTAATTTTCTCTCATTTTGAGGAAGGGATTCTAATAAAACACTGTATTTGTTAAACATTTTTTCAAGAGTTTTTCTTTTTGTTTCAAGAGCCGATTTTATATTTTTGATTCTGTTTAAAATCATTTTTTTAAGAGTTCTTATCTGTTCATTAACTTTAATTACTTCAGGATACTTTGGAGTATATTCAATTAATAAATCCTGTTTTTTTAACAATAACTGTTGAAGTTTAGAAATCATATTAGCTAAGACTTGATCATCTAAAATATCAGCAGAAACTAAAGAAGTTGTCTTTGAAGATAAAATCTTATGTTCTATAAATTTAATAAGATTTTCTTGAAGTAAAATCTGATTTAACTGAGTTTGTAAATCATTTAATTTTTGCATTAAGCTTTGAGCTTCTAAATTTAAATCTACCACTTTATGCTCTTTCTTAAATTCTTCTAAAGCAAGCTCTGATTCAGCAAGTTTTTTCGATATAACCTTTAACTGAGAATCAATAAACTCAAGGGTTTGATCAGCCTGTTTTGTTTTTAATTTTATACTCTGATTTATATAAACACTCATTAATGTATTTACAAATTCAGCCGCTCTTATTGGAATATTATCCTTAAACTCAATATTTAAAATACTCGCTTTAGGAGATAAAGGAGCTACATTTAGCTTTTGAATAATAGAATTTGCCACATCAGATTTATTTAAAATTTGAACTTTATATATGGTATCTAAATCAAATGCCTCTTTTTTATCAACCTCAATTTCAAAATATTCATTTTTAATTAATTTATTAAATTTAGAAGTTGTTTCAACTTCCTTTTTTTCTCCATTATAAAAAAACTTAGCTATTAACTTAAACTCATAGTTATTAAGAGGCTGTATAATAAATTCTATATTTTCTCCTTTCAAAACTTTTACACTAAAAGGAAAATCCTGTGGTAAAACTTCTACACTCTTTAAATTTTTCTTAATAAAAAACCTTTTTGTAAAATTAACTTTATCAAGAGTTTTTTCCACCATCATACGGGATTTAATAATAGCAGCTTCTGTATCTATATCATTAGGTCCTCCATATAACTCCATAGCCTGCATTAATAAATCATTGTTAGAAGTCGCCGGACTATTTGAAGATACTTCTAAAGTACCGTTTGTTTTATACTGAGGAGTAGAAAAATAAATAAAAACAAACGCACCTATTACAAATAATAATGTAATAAATAAAATAATCCATTTATTTTCTTTTAAAACAGTAAAAAGTTCTCTTAAATCAATCTCTTCTTCATTGACCTGATTAACAACTCTATCCATTCATTACCCTTATTTTGTCAAAATTTTAACATTTACCATAGTAGATAAAATACTATTTACAAAACTAACAATCGGCTGAACCCCTTGAATCTTAACATCAAGAGGTTTCATATTGTTAGGTTGAACATATACAATGTCGTTTGGTTTAAGAAGTAGGTTTTTATAATTTAAAGAACTGATTTTTGTTAAATCCACTTCTCTAATCTCAGGATTTTCAAGCCCTCCGCTTATTATAATAATTTTATCTCTTCTTGCTGTATCTTTAAATCCCCCCTCAGCCGAAATTGCCTCTATTAAAGTCGTATAATCCTTATCAAGCAAAACAACACCTGGTTTATTCACTTCTCCTAACACATATACTTTTTTTGTTAATACATTTAACTGAACATAAGGCTTTTTTAAATACTGAGAATAAAGCTTTTGAATTTTCAAAGTAGCTTCTTTTTGAGTAAGTCCTGCAATTTCTACAAACCCTATCAAAGGAAGATGAATTTTACCATCATCATAAACAGGAATTCCTTTAATTTCCGTTCCGTTTGTTGTACTAAGCTCTGGGTGATTAAAAACAGTAACACTAACTAAATCCCCTGGCATAATTTTATATTCATAAACAATTTTTTTAGGTTTTTTATTTTCTAAATTTGTTTTTAAAGGTTTTGTTATATTTTTATCTTTTTGAAATAAAATATACTCTTTATTACTACATCCTATAAAAAACACAGCCATTAAGAATAAATATTTCTTCATTAAAAAACCCTTTTTAAAACAAATTTGACTAAAATTATAATATAATTTTTAAATAAAAAGGAAAGAGGATGTTAGTTATAGGGGAAAAATATAAATTTAACAAATTAGAAAAAGAAAAACTTAAAAAATATAAATTAGAATATATAAAAATAGATAAAAATTTAAAAAAAAACATTGAAGAAAAACTAAAAAAAAACGGTTATAAATTTATAATACTAAATACTGATAAAAAAATTCCAAAAGAAACTCTAAGTTATCTTACCTCATTAGAATTAAAAGGTATAAAGTTTTTAACTATTGAGCATTTTTTAGAAAAATATTTAGGAAAAATCTATATTCCAAAAGATGGAAATAAATTAGACTTTTTAGATGAAATTAAACCTTTTTCCAAAAAAGAATATTTTATAAAAAGAGTAATAGATTTTGCAATAGCTATTCCCCTTGCAGTTATCACAGCTCCTATTATGGCTTACTCAGCATATAAGATTAAAAAAGAATCTCCAGATGGTCCAATATTATTTAAACAAACAAGAATCGGCAAAAACAAAAAGCCTTTTACCTGTTATAAATTTAGGAGTATGAGAACAGATATTGAATTTTTTGACCATTATACTCAAGAAAACGACCCAAGAATTTTTCCTTGGGGAGCTTTTATGAGAAAAACAAGAATAGATGAGTTGCCTCAACTCATAAACGTATTTAAAGGAGATTTACATATAATAGGTCCAAGAGCTGAATGGGATGAGCTGGTAAAAAAATATGAAAAAGAGTGGCCATTTTACCATTTGCGTCATATAAATGCCCCAGGTATTACAGGATGGGCCCAGGTAAATTACCCTTATGGCAAAAATCTTGAAGATACATACCAAAAACTGATGTATGACCTCTACTATATAAAAAACTGGTCGCTTTGGCTTGAGATTAAAACTATTTTTAAGACTATCTGGATTATTATCAAAAGGAAAGGTCATTAACATTAAAATAACTTTTCATATTTTTTAGCTAATTTATCATAGGTAAAATATTCTAATACATATTTTTTACCGTTTTGACCTAACTTTTTTCTATTTTGCTCAGACATATTATATAGTTTTAATATAGCATTCGAAATTGCTTTTGGATTTTCAGGTTCTACTGTCACACCACAATTTGCTAATTTAACTATATCATTTTTTCCGTCATAAGAATGTAAAATTGGTTTCTCACTATACATATAGTCAAATAATTTATTAGGAGATATACCATAGTTATAAATTTTTTCTTTATTCCATCCAATATAACAAACATCAAAAAATTTAAGTATACTTTGGACTTGTTGTTTTTTAATAGGTTCAATAAAAGTTATATTATTTAAATTAGCATATCTTTGTTGTAGATTTTCCTTTTCTTTACCATCTCCAACTATTACAAAATGTATGTCTTTATAACCAATTAACAATTCAGCCGCTTTAAGCAAATATTCAATTGCATTTGCCACACCAATAGTTCCTGTATATCCTACAATAAATTTGTCTTTTGGTATTTTTTCTTCTGTATTTTTATCCAATGGCTCAATTTTACTCATTTCTTCAAGAGAAACCCCATTATTTATCCATATAAAATTTTTATTTATTTTTAAATTGTTTTTTAAATGCTCCCCATAATTTTGTAATGTACTAACTATATAGTCTGACTTCTTTACTCCAAATTTTTCAAACCAACCCATAAATTTTATAAAAGGATGATTTGCAGAAAAATTTCCAAGTTCTACTAATGTTAAAGGCCAAATATCCCTAATTTCAAATATAAATTTTGATTTAAATTTTTTTGCTAATTTATAAGCCGGTAAAACAAAAAAAGGAGCAGTAGGCGAAGCAATTATTACATCAGGTTTATCTATTTTTAAAAATGGCAAAAATAAAAGTTTAAAACTAAAAACAAACCACTTTACAACTCTTTTTTTATCCCAAGAATTATTATACTTAGGCACTTTAACCCATACATAATTTATTCCGTCAATTTTTTCTATTTTAAAATTTTTATTTACATTTGGAAATTTTCTTAAAAAATGAGAATACGAAGCTGTAATAATGTAAACTTTATATCCTTTTTTTATCCACTCTTTTGCTAAATAGTAATGTCTGTATGTCATTCCATGATGGGGGCTTCCTGCATAATCGTTAATTATCCAAATTGTTTTAGACATTTGATATTTCCTTATAAATTTTTAATAAAACTTTCTCTTGCTCTTCCCAATTATAAATTTCTTTTACTTTTTTTATATTTTCTTTTAGTTCCTCTTTATCAAGTTCCAAAGCCTTTTTTATAGCTTCTTTTAATCCTTCTACATTATTTTCTTTTGCCACTACTCCTATTTTATATTTTTCAATCAATCTTTTCATTTCATATAAATTTGATACTATTAAAGGGATTTCTGCCATTAAATATTCAAATGTTTTATTTGGTAAACAATATCTATAACTTAAACAACTATCTTCTATTGTAGATATTCCAAAATCTGCACTGCTTGTATAATCCAATAATACATCTGGACTTACTGCTGGATAAAAATATATATTATCATACTCTTCACTTGCCTTTTTTACTTCTTTTTCTAATGGTCCGTATCCCATAAATACTATTACAGCTTTATCATCTTTTATACTTCTAAATGTATCTATCAATATCTCTATTCCTCTTCCACTACTTAATCCACCTTGATATAAAAATATTGTCTTTTCTTTTCCTATTCCTAACTCTTCTCTAAATTTATCTTTTTTTTCTATTTTTTTATATGGTGGTGTATTTAATACAAGTGCTGGTTTTTCAATAAAAGGATAAAGCTTTTTATATTCCTGGGCTATTGATTCGCTCACACATATAACTTTATCTGCATATCTTATAAGAAACTTTTCTAATATTTTTGTTAAAATTTTTTGAATGCCACCAAGTCCATTAATTTCTGTTTCATATTCATGTGCATCATAAACTATTTTGATGTTTTTATTATAAAATTTCTTCACTATAAAACCTATCGGTAATGTATTTAAATCATTACAATGTAAAATATCAAATTTTTTTACATAATCAGCAACTTCTTTTATCCAAGACAGATAAATTTTTAATTTCGCTAATTTTGAAGTTGTAACTTTTCTGTTAAGATAATTAAAGCGTTTTATTTTTATCCCATTTTTTATTTCTTCTTTTGTCAATCCTTCATCACCATGAGCAATAACCTCCACATCATATCCCACTTTTTTTAATGACAAAGATTCTTTCAACACTCTACTATCATTTTTAAATGGATTAAATACTATGTTTGCTACTTTTTTCATTATATTCCTTTTTATATTTATATAATGCAATAATAGAAACTAAATATACATAATGAAACCATAAAAACAAAGAGCTACTAGAACTTAATAAAATTATAGGATATATACTTATCATATAAATTAACATATAAAATCCTTTTTTAAAAAAAAACCATACTAACAATAAGTTAACTAAAATATAAGTAAAAAAAGCAAAAACCCCACTATTGATTAAAATTTCCAACAAATAATTATGGGGATTTATTATTCCTTTTAAAAAATAATTGTTTAAAGAAGAATAATATTGACTGCTTGCATTTATCCCAAATCCTAAACCATAATTTTCTTCAATTGAATATAACCCAAATTCATATAAATTCTCTCTTATGGAAACAGAATTCCCCTGTAACGTTAATCCTTTTATCAGATAATTAAAATATTCAAATTTTGTGATAAAATTAATAAATAGTATTGCCCCAAATATAAAAATAAATAATATTTTTATTAAATTTCTTTTGTTGAAAAAAAATATAAAAAAATTAAAAAAAAGAACTAACATTGTCAATCTGGAATTATTAATAAAAGAAAAAAAAATTCCTATTATATAAAAAATATAAAAATCTATTGTAATAGTATATTTGTTTATTTTATAAATTCCCAAAAGCAATATCAAAGCCATAGTATAAACAGCCATAAAATCATTAGGATTTCCAAAAAAAGTAGAGGCTTGATATTGAATATAGTGAGGTGCATGTTTAAAAAAAACAGCATTAGAAAAATGCCAATGAGTAAAGAACTCTATAAATGCAATAATACTCATTAATAATAAAGCAAATTTTAATGAATTATATAAAACTGTGACAAATAATTCTGAATTCAGATTTATATAAACCAATAAAATAATTACTAGAAAATATAATATAAAAAAATTAACAATATCGTTAATTTTTGTATTATATCCCAACAAAATATTTGACATAATTGTTGCTATTAATGTTAAAATAAAATATAATGTAAACCACAGAAATAGTAATTTAGATAAATTATCAAAAACTAATTTCTTTTTATTAATTAAATTAATAAATAAATATAATGCAGACACAATTAAAATTACTCTAAAAAATTGTAATTGAGGAATGTAAAGATAGATTGCCGCACCTGTAAAAGTACTTATTAATAATAAAAAAAGTATTAAATTATGTAAATTAATTAATTTTAAATTAATTTTCATTTATAACCTCTTCGTAAATATTTATTAATTTATCTATTACACTTTCTTGTGAAAAATTCTGTTTAAAAAATTTTTGAATATATTTTTCATCAAAAAAGTTATAATTTTCAAAAACTTTTTTTATTTTGTGTGATAAATCATCTAAATCTATTTCACATAAATACCCTACCTTTTTATCCGTAACAATACTTTCTGGACCCCCGCATTTCGTAGATACAACAGGGAGACCTTGGGATAATGCTTCTATTAATACTACTCCAAATGTTTCATATTTGCTAGAATGAACATATACATGTGATTTCTTCATTAATTTAAAAATATCTTCTCTACTTGCTCTACCAAATATTATCACATTTTTAATGTTATTTTTGTTTAAATAATTTTTTAAATCATTATATAATGGTCCATCTCCTACTATTATTAATTGTTTATCATTTACATTTTTATAATTTTTTACAAAAGCGTCTATTAACATTTTTTGATTTTTTTTCTCATCTAAAAAACCTACATTAATAAAAGTAAATTTATCAAATTTTTTTTCATTTACTTGTATAGATTTAATAAAGTTAGGTAAAAATTCAAACTTTTTATTAAACTTGTCACCTAATAACTTCCCTAATTCTTTACTAACCGCTAAATTTTTAGAAGAATTATTAAAAGCATCAAAAGCTTTTTTTTCTTCATAAGAATTCAGTAAATTTCTTGCAAAAGCAGTAGTATGTTCAGTAATAATATAAGGGATATTAAATTTTTCTTTTATCCATTTTACAAGAGGATAATGATAAAAAGAGTGAAGATGAACAATATCCGGTCTTCTATATTTTCTTATATATTGATAAAATTGCTTTTTAAAAAAAAATAATTTTATTTCATCATTTATTTTTTTGTTCCTTAAAATATTTGGTAATTGATATTGATAAGTAACAATATTACTATTTTCTTCTTTTACAAAACCAAAATCTAATTTTTTTTGCTTTATTATATTTTTAATCCCAATCTCAGTAACAGCAATAATTCCTACTTTATCTATTCTTTTATCTATTATTAATGCCTCTGATTGTTCCTTAAAAAAAATTCCTGTTAAATTATTATAACTATTTGGATACCAAGAAGGAATTACTAATACATGCATTATTCATCCTTTAAAATAAAAAAAACTAAACCTATAAATATTATTAATAAACAACTCATCAATAAAGAAAAATACTTCATTACAATCAATAAAGGATAATTTTCCATATAAAAAAATAAAAAAATTGGTAACATAGTATAAAAAAAAGCAAAAATCAATAAAATATCTTGTTTATTAAATTTAATAAATAAAGTAGAAAGAGGAGCTGTTAAAAAATTAAAAAAAAGCCAAGGAGTTAGTATTTGGGCAATCTCTCCTGCTACTTTCCATTTTTCTCCAAAGATTAATGAAAAAATATTTTTTCCAAATAAAAAAATTATAATAAATAAAGGTAAAGACACTAAAGCTGCTTTAAAAATAAACTTTTTTACAATATATTTAATTTCTTTTTTATTTGACATTGAAATCTTTTGAAAAAAAACTTGCGAAATTGCTCCACCCATAAGTGAAGAAGGGGTTTGGACCATCCTTAAAGCTAAAGAAAACTGCCCTAACATACTTAATGAAAAAAACTTTCCGATTAATACATTTATCATTGTTAATCTAAATCCATCAATAAAAGCATTAGGTAAATTATACAAAGGAAGTTTTTTATATCTCTTTGCAAATACAATCATTTTAACTTTCTTTATTTTTTTTAACAAATTTAATCTTTTTATATTAAAAAAAAGTTTAGTATTTGAAATAATCTGAGAAAATATCTGCCCACTTATAAGTCCAAAAGCTCCCACTTTTACAAATCCAAAACTTATTTGAACAATAGCCATTCCAATAGATTTATATATTTTAGCTTTCGCCAAATCTTTATAAAATTTTTTCCTATTATTAAAATAATTTAGTAAATTAAATAACCCCATCAAAAATACACTGACAGGAACTAAATAAAGCCAAGGGGAAATCTCTTTATTATTCAATAAACTTACTATTTTATCATGAAAAATAATAACAATTAAAAGTAAAAACAAACTTAATGTCACATTTATAATAAATCCTAATGCCATTATATTTATAGCATCTTCATCTCTTCTTGGAAGCATTATAGCCAGTTCATATCTTCCATTTGCAATACTTCCAAAAATAGATGTTATAGCTACAAAAAGAGCAAACACCCCAAAATCCTCTGGTGTATAAAGTCTTGTAAGAATAGGACTTATTGCAATAGGAATAGCCTGTGCAATAGTCGTTCCTGTCATTAAAGTTAATACATTTTTTGTAAATTCACTTTTTGGCTTTAATTTACTTATCACCTATTAACTCTTTGATGATATTCTTACTTGCCTTTCCACCACCATATAAATCAATTTCAAAATTATCATTAAATTCAAAATTTTTATAAACATCTAAAATCTTTTCTTTATTAGCCCCTGCTAATACATTAAATTTATTTTCTATAAGTTCAACCCACTCGGTTTCATCTCTTAAAGTTATACAAGGTTTTTTAAAGAAAAACGCTTCTTTTTGAAGTCCTCCACTATCAGTTATTACCATATCACTATTATCTAAAAGCCATACCATTTCTAAATATCCAACGGGTTCTATTAATGTAATGTTTTTTAACTCCAAACCTAAATTTTGAATGATTTTTTTAGTTCTTGGATGAAGTGGTAAAATTACTTGCTTTTCCTTTGCTATAACTTCAAGAGCTTCAAAAATATTTTTTAATCTATTCTCATTATCTGTATTTTCAGCTCTATGAATTGTTGATAAAATAAAATTTCCTTCTATTTCTACATTTTCAGTTTTTTTTGCATATTGTCTGTAAAACAAAGCGGCATCTTGCATTACATCGCCACTTTTTATGATTTTACAATCAAAACTATCAAATCCTTCTTTTTTTAAATTCTCAACAGCATTATCTGTTGGACAAAAAAGCCATTTGCTTACCCTATCTGTTAAAATTCTATTAACTTCTTCTGGCATTCTCATATTAAAACTTCTAAGTCCAGCTTCTACGTGGGCTATTGGAATATGAATTTTGCTTCCTACAATTGCTCCTGCAAGAGTTGAATTGGTATCACCATATACCATAATAATATCAGGCTTTTCTTTAAATGCTACTTCTTCTATTTTCTCTATCATCTGTCCTGTCATAGCTCCGTGAGTTTTACCTCCAATTCCAAGATAGTAATCCGGTTTTGGAATTTTCATCTGTTCAAAAAATATATCGCTCATATTACTGTCATAGTGCTGTCCAGTATGAACAATAATCTCTTTTATATCTTTATGTTTAGCTATTTCTCTACTGATTGCTCCTGCTTTAATAAACTGAAGTCTTGCTCCAAGAATTGTTAAAATTTTCATTTTACCATATCCTTCAAAATAGAACTGATATACTCAATCTCTTCATCATTAAGATATGGATTCATAGGAAGACTCATTATCTCTTCACTTACCCTCTTAGCTACCGGAAAATCTCCTTTTTTATATCCAAGATATTTAAAACACTCCTGCATATGAAGGGGCATTGGATAATGAACAGCTGTTGGAATACCGACTTCTTTTAACTTTGCTTGAACTTCATCTCTATTATTTACCCTAATACTGTATTGTGCCCAGGCTGAAGTTCTATCTTCTTTTAAAGTAGGCTTTATTATATTATTAGGTAATTGTTTTGTATATTTTTCAGCTACCCCTTGCCTTAATTTTAAGTCTTTTTCATAATATTTAAGTTTAACAAGTAATATTGCAGCCTGAATAGTATCAAGCCTTGCTCCAAGACCAATATATTTATGATGATATCTTTTGTTCTGCCCATGTACTCTTAACATTTTCATTTTTTCAGCCAATTCATCATTATTTGTAAGAACGGCTCCTCCGTCTCCATAACATCCAAGAGGCTTTGCTGGGAAAAAGCTCGTGGTATAAATATCACAGTTGTGAACTTCCGCTTTTTGCTTATATGTAGCTCCAAAA
>JAMOTU010000019.1 GCA_027062165.1 Candidatus Altimarinota bacterium | reverse complement strand
GGAAGCAAGCAGAGGATATAGCAAATGAGTATATAAATAATTTTAGTAATGATTTAAAAACTTGAGATTTTGTAATAGTAGTATCTCCTTTACAAAGGACATTCCAAACTATTACTCCTTTTATTAAAAAACTAATTATAGATAATCTAAATCAAGAATCACAGACAATAGGGTTTGAAGAAATAAAAAATAGATATTATAAAGTAGCTCAGCTTTATCAGTATTTATGGAAAAATTATGTAAAAGATTTAATTGAAATTCTAAAATGAAACAAATCTATTAGTGATATAGATGACAGCCAAATTAAAGTTATGATTAAAGAATTAGAAAATAGTTGAATTGAAATGATATCTTCAGTTATTTTTAAAATATCTTCAGCTATTCCTTTATATATAGATTTTCGTATAACCGATCATATAACTCCTTCTATTCAAGATAAGCCTTTCGATTGTCATACTATAGAGTTTAACGATAATCCTATTGCTGGAGATAAAAATTGAGAAAGTGCTTTAGAGTTATATAATAGAGTTGTAAATGCTGCTAGATATTGGACTGAAAGTAATTTTTGAAAAACAGTTATTATGGTTTCTCATGGGGATCCTATAGTTATGATTAGAAAAGCTTTAAGAAATTTTGATCGGAAGGAGAGAAAGTATGATTTTTATCCTTCAAGATGAGAATATAAAATTCATTATATTCGTAAGAAATTACCTAATGAAGATGAAGTAATTGATTTCGTGAAGAAAGTTTTTGAAAATTTAATGGAAGAGGAAAAACAAAAAGGAAAAAATATACAAATAAATTTTTCTGAATTAATCAAGTCATCAATTAAAGAAATAGATTTGCATAGGCCATATATAGATGAGATTTGGTTTAATATTGATGGAGTAAAATTTAAAAGAATTACAGAAATTTTAGATTGTTGGTTTGAATCTGGTTCAATGCCATATTGACAAGATCATTATCCGTTTAAAGATTAAAAGTTTGAGTTATTAAATATTATTTTTTAGTTTGTATTACAGTAGTAAAGATTTAAATAATTGAATATTGAAAAACAAATAAAGAAATATTTTTTGAAAAAATTAGAAAAATGAGAAAGGAACTTGAAAAATTAAAAACACAATTAAAATTGTAATTTACTTAAAACGACTTCTTTCTTTATAAGTTCTCAATTTCTCTCTATTAATAATTCTATTTTGTCTCAAGGTAAGTAAGTATACAGTACATACAATAGAGGATGATCTAATGTTATATCGATATTATTTATTTTAAGTATAATATCTCCTTTTTTCAATCATGCTTTAGAAGCAGGTGTGTTTGGTAGAACTTTTTTAATTAAAGCTCAATATGGTTGAGTAAGTCATTTAGTTTTTGCTATAGAAGGATTTAAATCAACGAATTCTATTCATAAAAATGGTCTGATTATTTTACCATATTTTTCGATACTTTTCAAAGTAGCATTTACAAATTCTTTACTGATTGGTAAAGAGAATCATATTCATTGTCATATAGCACTAATGGCTGTATTTATACCAATTACTCTGCCATTAATATCAGCTAGTGGTCCTCCACTATTTCAAGGGTTGATAGCAGCATCCGTTTGATATAATCCTATATATACACTATTAGTTTCGTTGTCTAGATCATTTAAATTTCTACCTAAAGCACTTATTATACCAAATGTAGCTGTATTTGAATATTGAGCTAATGCATTTCAAATAGCTATTACAAACTGTCATACTTCTACTTTCTCTGAAAGTGGTTTTATTTCTGCAGGTTTTAAATCTCATACTGGTTTTCAATTTCTATTGTTAACTTTTAATATTGCTAGATCTAATACTGGGTCAATCCATATTCTTTCGACATTTAGTATTTTACCATCTGAAGTTACTACAGTATAATCAGCATTTGGGTCTTGTACTACATGTTTGTTGGTTAAAATATATCCATCTTTTGTTACTATTATTCCACTTCATCATCCGATTTTCTCTTTTTTTTCCGCAATATGTCATCAAAAGAAATCAAAAGGATTTTCGATAAATATTTTTAAATTTTTGCTAATTACGATACTAACAACACTAGGTGAAAGTTTTTTTATAGCATTTATAATTTCTGATTGTAAATTTTTAATAGTTATTTTTTCTTCTATTTCTTTTGTTACAATTGTTTTTTTTACTTCTGGATTTATTTTTAATTGTAGAGTTTTTCATTTTGTAGAAGTTGATACAAAATTTATAAATCCACTGGTTGTTAAATAATATATTCCTGTAAACATTAATATATTTACAGCAAATGTTATTAAAATAACGGATATTGCTAATTTTTTTATAGTCATTTTATTTATAATTAAGTTATTAAATTAAAGGTTGATATATTAGCCTAAAATTATATTTTTCGAGTGTTTGTTTTGGTAGGTCTAAATTTAATTGTGTTTTATATTGAGCATTTCATCTTTGGATAATTTTGTATCCTACCGTTTCAAAATTTTTTATAAATAAGTCATATTTTAAGCAAGTTCTAGGACAAACTTCATCAGTAGGAAAGTATCATCTTTTTATGTTTTCAATAGCAGAAGTATCACATAGTCTTCAAACAAACACTAAAGCATAAGGATACCAGATATCTAGATTTAAGTTTTCTTTTTCAAAGAAGTCAGTTATATGTGAAAAATCTATAATATTTTGAAAGTCTATTCAAAATCTTGCAATATTATTTTTTTTAGCCCAGTTTATAAAATATTTATTGGTAAGAGAAGTTCTAGAAAATCCTTTTTTTTGGTTTTCAGCAAGTTGTTTTTTTAAGTTTTGTATTTCTTCTGCTGTTTTATTTTTCATCAATTTCCCAGGAATATGTACATTTTTTTCTATTCCTAAAGTATCTACTATAGGATTTTTTAAAGTTTTGACTAAGAGTCTTCATAAAATAGGTTTTAAATTTTCAAAATTTTCAATTAATTTTATAGTTCAAAAGTCATTTACAACTACTTCTACGTATCATAATTTAGGATTTATATATTTAGCGTTTTCATTAATATATTGGAGATTTTCTATTAATCTTTCTCTTATTGTATGGTTTCAATAGTATGGAGTAACAAATACAAATTTTTTTATTTCCTTGGTAACGTATTTTTTATCAAATTTTTTGATAAGTTCTATAGCTTTTTTTATTTCGTCTAGAGTAGGTAACAAAAACTCACATTGTTCTGTTCAAAAATAAAAACCTTTTATGTTTTTAAAAATATTCCCTCATAGATTTTTTCTTATTTGCATTGCTGACATTACTTGTATTTCATATTGGGGAGATAGATTTTCATATACTTCTCAAGGTAAATTTTCCATAAATCGTTTAGCTACTTTTCTATCGTCAGAGAATAAAATAGATTCGATGTTTTCTAAAATTTTTAGATTAGGAGTGTTTATCCATAGTTGCATTTATTTGGTAGTAATAATTGTAAAATCTATCGGAATTGTAAAAGAGATACGAGAGTCGCAAATATCCTCCTAGTATAAATATAGGTATAATTCGTTTAAAATTTATAGTTAATAGGCTGTCATAAGACAGATGTAATATTATTCAAAATAAGAATCAACTTAAAAAGATTGTTTTTTTTGATAAAAAGTATTTATATATAAATTGTCCGATACTTCAAGTAAATATTGTATGTGCCATAAATCATATTAATCATCTTGATATAATTAATCACGTTCATCATATAAAAATTGAGATATTGTCTTTTGATAAGTTTCAGAATAGGTATACGAAATTTTCTACAAAAGCAAAACTGATAGCTCCAAATATAGAAAACGCTATCATATCACTTATTACTTTTCAAAATTTTAGGAATAAGCATAAACTTAAAAAGAATTTTACTAGTTCTTCTCATATGGCTACATATATATAGTAGTATAGTATTTCTGAATTAAAGAAATTTTTAATTAGAATGAATAAAATAATGCTTTGTAATAGATAAGTAGATAATAATTTAAAGAATATTTTTAGATTCCTTGCCTTTGATATAAGAAAGAAAAAAGAGATATTTATTATACTGAGATAAAAGAGAAAATATAATAATGTTGAAAAATTTGTTAAAATAGATATTTTTTGATTTGTAAAGTCAAAAGAAGATAAATTAAATGTTTCTAACAGATGAGGATAGTATAAAATACTTCATCAACTAACTAATCCTATCAGGATAAGTACTAGTATTAATCGTTTGGATATGTTTTTTCCAAAAATGTATTTTATTAACCAGATTCGTATATTGAAGATTATAAAATTTAATATTATTAAAAAACTAATGATAAATCGCTTCATTATTTTAATTTAAATCTTGAGATAAATAGATGAGTTTTAAATCTAAAGATATAACAAGATTACAAACAAATTATATAGATTTTTCTAATCTTATTAAAAGGATATTTAATTTAAGATTTTTTACAAGACTTTTTGTTTATGTTTTTATTTTTTTTATAATTTTTATTGCGTTTTCATATATTAATGTTGTTTTAAAGTGATTTTTTAAAAAGGTATCTAAAGTTTTGTTAATAGCTACTTCTAAGACATTTGGGAAACAATTAGAAGCAGATGATCTTTGACAGATTAATTTTCTTATTCTGTGATGTGGCGGTGAGGAATGGCCAGGTGGTTGGCTTACCGATACAATAATGATAGCTTCTTATAATCCTAATTTAAAGACTGTTACTTTTTTGTCTATACCAAGAGATTTATATATAGAAGATAAAGATATTGGTTATAAAGGTAAGATAAATGGCTTGTTTGCTACAGTATATTTGACCAACAAAAATAAGTTATGAAAAAGGGCTGCGATAGATTTGGCTGCTAAGAGTTTGGAAAAGAAAATAAAAGAGATTACTGATATTCAAGTTCAAAAATATGTTATTGTGACATTTAAAGGTTTTGTAGATTTTATCAATAAGTTGGGAGGTATAGATGTTTATGTGCCTTATACTTTGATAGATACTAAATACCCTACATATGATTGAGGACGGACAACAATAAAATTTAAAAAATGATGGCGGCATATGAATGGACGGGATGCGTTGATATATGCTAGATCCAGACATTCTACATCTGATTTTTCTAGATCTCAGAGACAACAACAAATTATAAAAGCAGTTTTAAATAAGTTATTTTCTTCAAAAGTTTTATTTGACGTATCCAAAATAAAACAACTTTATTTTCAGTATAGTCAGATGGTTTTTACAGATTTAAGCTTCAAAGAAATTTTGGGATTAGTTCAATATATAGATAAAATAAAACATTTCTTTTCTTTTGTCTATACAGCAGATTGTGATTGGTCTAGTCGAAAATCAGTAGAGCCTTGATGTTTACTTTATTATCCTCCTAGAGATTTATTTAATGGACTTTCTGTATTACTTCCAATAGGTGCTACACCAGATAATCCAGGATTTTACGAAAATATGAAGAAATTTGCTTTTATAGTTATTTATAACCAAAAGTTTTTATTAGAAAATCCAAAGATACAAATAGAAAATGGTGTTAGTAAAAAATTTTTATATAGAAAGTATTGATATGCATATCCAATAGCTTCTAAGTTAGCTAAAAACTTAAAAGTATATGCTTTCAATGTGGTAAATGTAAAAAATGCTTCGGCAGTATATAGTTGAACAATTGTTTTTTATAGATCTTGAGATGATTACTCAAACACAATAGAACTTTTAAAGATGTTTTTGCCTTTTGAAAAAGTTAATAAAAGAAATTTGACATGAGATATTGATATGAATATAATAATAGGTAACGATTTTATTAGATAATTGGTAATTTTTTAGATATGGATATTCAAGAGTTGGAAAATTTTATAAATTATCAACCCATTTTTGATATTAATAAAGTTGATCTTTTAGTAGAAGATATTAAAAGTAAAGCTTCAGAATATTTGCCTAGTAGTCAACTTTCTTCAATTGATAAAGCATATGATTTCGCTAAAAAGGCTCATCAAGGGCAAAAAAGACTTTCTGGGGAGCCTTATATAGTCCATCCAGTGAGAGCTACTCAATTTTTGATGAAAATAAAACCTGATATTGCTTCTATTCAAGCTTGTCTTTTACATGATGTTATAGAAGATACCCCTTATACTTACGAAGATATAAAAAATAATTTTTGAGAAGAGGTAGCTAAGCTTTGCCAATGATTAGTAAAAGTGTCTAAGGTAAGATATAAACATATTTCTGATAAAAAAGAGGCTGGAGAGCTTAGACAATTAGAAACTTTGAAAAAAACATTTTTAGCTATGTGAGAAGATTTAAGAGTTATTTTTATAAAATTAGCCGATCGTATTCATAATATTCAGACTCTTCATTATCATCCAAAACTTGAAAAAAGAAAGAGGATAGCATTGGAAACATTGAAAATATATGTTCCCATTGCACAAAGATTAGGACTTTCTGTTTTTCAATGATATTTAGAAAATTGAGCATTTAGAATTTTAAACGAAAAAGAGTTTTTTAGAATATTTAAATATGTTAAGAAAAAGTATGGTAATGGAGAAAGATATATAGAAAAGGGAATTTTGAAATTAAAACATTTATTAGAAGAAAACAATATCAAATATTATACTATTAAAGGAAGATTAAAATCACCTTATAGAATTTATAAGAAACTTCAAAAATATCAAACAAAAGACATTAGTAAAGTAATGGATATATTAGCTTTTAGGATTATAACTGATTCTATATCAAATTGTTATAATATTCTGTGAATAATTCATTCAAAGTATACTCCTATTATTAAAAAAATTAAAGACTATATAGCTGTTCCTAAACCGAATGGTTATCAATCTCTTCATACAACTATTTTGTGAATGTTTGATTTTCCTGTAGAAATTCAGATTAGGACAAAAGAAATGGATATAAAGGCGGAATATTGAGTAGCAGCACATTTTGCTTATAAAGAAGCTGGTTTAAAACCGGTTTCAGTTGAAGAAAGACAGGCTCAGTGGATTAAAAAATTGCAAGATATAGTAAAATCTTATCAAGTAGAAATAGAAAAGGAAAAGTTTAAAGATGCTTTGCAGATTGAAATTTTAGAAAAAAATATTTTTGTTTATACTCCTAAAGGGGATATTATTGAGCTTCCTAAGGGAAGTACTGTTTTAGATTTTGCTTTTAGAATTCATACAGATATAGGTTTAAGATTTAAGAATGCTTTGGTAAATTGAAGGATAGTTCCTATTGATTATAAGTTAAAAAATTGAGATATTGTGGAAATAAAAGTTTATAAGAATAGATATAGCGCTAGTAAATCTTGGTTAAATGTGCTATATACACCTTCCGCAAAAGCTAAATTGAATAGATTTTTAAAGCAGCAAGCTAAAAGGGATTTAATTAATTTGTGAATCCGTAAATTAGATGAAAAGTTGAAGCAATTATGATTACCTACTTTATTTACTAGGAAAGATAAAATTTCTAAATCTTTTTCAAAGGAAGAGCTGGAAAATTTTTTAGTTAATATTGCTGAAGGAAAGGAGAGTATTATAAAATTTATTAAGAAATTTTATCCAGAAGTAGTAACTTCTGAAGATAAAAATATAAAAGCAGAGGAAAAAGTTATTAAAAAGAAAGAAAAAAGTGTTTGAAAGAATATTATAATAGATATTGATAAAGTGGTTGATTACAAAGTTTGCCCGGAATGTAAACCTAAACCTGGAGATAAGATTATATGAAGGGTGGGGAAGGACTGAATTAAGATTCATACATTGTCTTGTAAAGCTTTAAAAAGTATTTCCTTTGATAAATTAGTAGAAGCACATTGGGAAGGAGAAGAACCTAATATATATTATCTGAAAATTTGATGATATATGCTTGATAAACCTTGAATTTTAATGCAGATTTTAATGATATTTTCAGAACTTCAGATAAATATTAGGGACATTAGAGTACAACCAGAGAAGAAGTACAAGCATTTTATTTGGGTAAATATTTTGGCTGAATTTAAAATTCCTTCCAAGATGTATTATCTTTTAAAAGAGTTGAAAAATACTAAAGAAATTTTTAAAATAAAAGAGGTAAAAGTTTTATAAAATTAGATGTTTTGTATGAAAAGAAAAATTTTTTGATTTGTTTTAATTTTTTTGGTATTTGTAGTTTTTTCATTCGATTTTATAAATATATTACCTAAGCTTTGAATAGATATTTCGAAATATAACAATTCTACACCTATTTCTCGTTATGAATTAGTTAGATTTTTAAACTTAGTTGATTGTTTTGATTGTTTGCATCCTCCTAGATGGGCATATGAAAAATATAATTCTTCTTGGTGGCAAGAGTTCAAAAATAAATCAACTAGCAATTTTGATGATATTTTTTACAGGTCTACTTTTTACAATAAACAAGATTATTATTATTGTATTGCATATGCTGCAGATAAATGATATATTCATTGATATCCTAGAGAACTAAGTCCAATATGTCCTGGTAAATTTTGTGGTGCTAATTATGCTAGTTATGCTGATTTGATACAAATCTTAACTAACATAGTGGCAACTAAATTGTATAATAAATATTATATTAATTGGCAAAAAGTTTTAGATTGGTATAACAAATTACCAGAGAATAGTATTCTAAAAAAAGTATTTAATGAAGAAGATTTACGTAATATTGAAAAGTGATTAGATAAATGTGCTTGAAATAGCTGTCATATAGAAAATATTTCTCAGTTTAATACATATTTAAAGTATTGTACTTTTAATTTGAAGGATTGTTGATTTAGAACTTTTCAAAATTTATCTGAAGGCCAGCGGCCTATAGCTCAAGTAAATTTTTTATTAGAAAATGGTATAATTTCCGAAGACTATATAAAAAATATAAAAGATTTTTCAAAACCTGTTCCTAAAAAATTAGTTTTAGATATTATAGAAAAAGTTAAGAGTGTTATAAAGTGTGATTTTGACTTAGATTATGATAATGACTGAATTTTAAATAAAGATGACAATTGTCCTTATAGTTATAATCCTTATCAAAAAGATACAGACAATGATGGAATATGAGATGTTTGTGATGATGATATAGATGGAGATTGAATCAAAAATCCAGTTTGAGTAGTTGATAACAGATGAAATATAATATTATCAAAACTTTTAGATTGAAAAAAGCGAGATAATTGTATTTTTATACCTAATCCTGGTCAAAAAGATTATAATCATAATTGAATTTGAGATGTTTGTGAAAATAATAGTAGTAATCTTATAGCCTTACAAATAAATGCCTATCCTTTGTGAGGCACAGCACCTTCTAATATTAAATTTGAAGCTAAATATGTTTGAGATTTAAAACAATTAAATTGGTTTTTTTGAGATTGAAAAAAAAATAGGTGAATACAAACCAGTCATTATTATAAAAACGGCGGCATTTATAATGTAGTAGCTTATGGGTATTTTAAAGATTGAAAAGTTAAAAGTGCGTCATTGACTATAAAGTTGGATAAATTAGATATAAAATATGGTTTGCAAATATATTGTGAACCTTTGGTAGGTATGAAACCTTTAAAAGTAGTTTGTAAAGCTTTTACAAAATGAAATATAAAAAAAATTAAATGGATTTTTAACGAGAGAGATAAAAAGATTGTAATTCCTGATAAGGTGGTTTCTAAAATATATTTTACAAAATGAACACATCCTGTGCTAGCTCAATGATTAGATGAAGAAAATCACATTGTAGCTACAGCTCAGTTGAATATATGAGTTAATGATAAATTTAATCAAAATATATGAGCTTATTTTATAGCCAAACCTATGGAAAGTATAGTGTGAAGAAAGATTTTATTTAATACTAAAATAAAAGGATTTAAATATTCAGATATAAAAACTATATATCGAAATTTTGGGGATGGGTTTAGAGTAAATAATAAAGAATTAAAGATGTATCATATATATCAAAAGCCGTGAGTTTATGTTGTAAGACAAAAAATAGTATTATTTGATAATAGATATTTAGATAATCATATTACAATAGTAATAAATGAAAAAAATTTGAAAAAGTGAAAATGAATTTCTTTGACAGCTGATAGATTGTTAGTTAATGTTTGAGAGAGAGTAAATTATAAAATTATTTTAAATAATTTGAAATTATCTGAAATTACTTTGATAAAATGGTATTTTGAAGATATAAATAATAGTTTTTCTTTTAAACCTTTAGAAGAAAGTTTAAGAAATAGCCATATTTTTTATAAACCATGATCTTTTAAGGTAAAAGCTATTGTTTATACAAGAAACTGAGAAAGATATGAAGCTTCTTTGATACAATGAGTAAGAGGAAGAAAGATGTGTTCTCCTTTAGAATATAAAAGATTGCATTGTGATATGGACAAAGATGGTATTCCTGATTTGTGTGATGATGATATAGATGGAGACTGAATTCCTAATTTAATTTGATTGTTACTAAAAGAAAACTCAGATTGTAAAATAGATTCTTCTATAATAAATCAAAGTTTATTAGAAAAACAAAGGCAAACTATTTTAAAAAATTATACAAAATGAGAAAAGCCTCAGTTTGATAATTGTCCTTTTGATTATAATCCTGACCAAAAAGATTCTGATTTAGATGGTATATGAGACAGAAGTGATAACCTATTTAAAGGTTGGATAGATAGTAGTTATGGTTTATTAATAGGTAATATTTGGACTGAAAAAATTAACAATGGATTTGAGAGCTCAAAAACTAATTATTCAACAAATGAATTTATTATAACTAGATAAGTTGTATTGCTATTTTATAATACTATATACTATATATTCTGGTATTTTTGAAAATTTTGTTCATTTTAATATAAGTTGAAAATTTTGATATATTCATTCTGAACTAACTAAATTCCAATTGGTGGGGACTTTTTGGCTAAATTGAAAGCAATAATGCATATTTTGATTTGTTTTTTGAAAATATCCCCAAAATATTTTTTTATTTGTGAATGTTGGTAAAGAATTTAATAAAATTATGTTTCATTGTGCTTGAGAAAAAGTTCAAGTTATTATTTTAGTTGTGTTTCAGTCAGTTATTCCAAATATATAACTTACTCCTGCTGCTTGTCAAGTCCGAAACAATTTAACAGGTGTAAAGTTTGTAATAGGGTTTATATCGTTTCCTGAAAGAGGATTTTCGTTATTTAAGTTGCTGTCTGTATTGATGTATAAAGGTAATAGTATACCATCACCTGCTTTTTGAAAATTAATAAACCAATTTTCATTTATATCTGAACAACTGGTATAAGATTTTTCTAATATATGTCGATCGTTAACAACAAATTTGGACAAGCTTTTGTTAGTTACAGAAAAATAACAATTTTTACATTTCCAGTTTTTATTGGTATTTGATCAACTATCAATTTTATCTTCAAATCATCGGCTGTGATATTTGATTTTTGTTAATTCTAATTCTATTCCTCAATATGCTAAATAATAAGCTTTTTCAAACTTGTATAATATAGTTCATCGATTTAATATATTCTTTAAGAAAATGGCTATTAAAATGGCAAATAAACTAGTTACAATCATCATAAATAGTACAAAGATAAGAATAGAGCATTTTTTTTTCATTATCTAGATTTTATATCATAAAAGTTTTCATAATTTATTTTTACTTTCATTGGCCGTGAAAAAGGATTGTATCTTTTGATATAAAAAGTTCAGTTAATACCTATTCATGGTTGATATATTCCCGAGAAGTTATTTGGATTTTTTTCAAAAGGTATTATTTTAAAAATAAAGTTGTTTATAAAAGTAGTTCAAGTATTGGTTAATGGAAAAGTTTTTCAGTCTATATTTATTTCTAGCCAGCAGTTTTTGATATGAATATCTTTCCAATTTGTTATATTGCAATTTCAAGTTTGATAAATGCTAATATGTTTAGAATTGTTTTCGTCTATAAGATATAATCAGCTTGAAAGTCAGTTAGTTGTTTTTAAGAAATTATATTTGCTATAGTCAAGTGAGTAGTTATCTAACAGATTTTCTAATAATTGATTTAA
The DNA here is from genome assembly GCA_027062165.1 of Candidatus Altimarinota bacterium. GTDB lineage: Bacteria > Patescibacteriota > Gracilibacteria > Absconditabacterales > Absconditicoccaceae > JAMOTU01. The sequence continues at coordinate 867 of JAMOTU010000019.1, read as the reverse complement.
ATATAATATTTCTGTTTGTAAGTTTTTTTCATTTTCTGTTCTTATTAGGATGTTTCCTATGGTAGTAAAAATTTTAAATACTATTATTACTAATATTCCAATAATTATTAGACTGATTATTATTTCTATTAAAGTGAAAGTCTTATTTTTCATTATTTTGTTGTTTAGTTATTTTTTAAACAAATGTTTGGCCTTAATATATAATTTGGTTTAATTAAGTTTGTTTTAACAAAAGGTAAGTTTTTAAAGGATATTTTATGAATATTAGAAAGGAATTTTATCACTAAATTGTTGTTTTCTAAATAAAAGTCAATTTTTAAATTATGGTTTATATTGTATATTTTGTCGATGAAATAATTTGAATTTAAATTTTTTATTTCAGAATATAAGATATAATCATAGGTATTTTTTGTAAAATCATATAGTCGTGCTTTTTTTCTTTGTCATATATATATTATTCACTTGGTTGGTAAGATATTTTTTCATACTAAAAATTTATAAAGTTCTATTTTGCTTGTATTGTATATATTTAATTTTTTTTTTAATAATCGATTGATTATATTTATAGTTAATGTTCATACTCTTAATGTAGTAAAACTTCAAGGTCAATTTATGATATAAATTTTATTGTTTTTCTGTAGATTTAGTCTTTTTAAAGTTTGTGGGAAATTTCTTTCTAGGTTATTTTTTTCTAAAATTGTAATGTTATTATTTTGAAAAATTTCTACTTTATCGGAAGATAGATTTATTAACATCAAATTTGATTTAATATTTTAAATATTGAAAGTATATTATTTTTATTTTGTCTGAAATCAAGGAGTTGAATTTATGGAATAAATTTTTAAATTTTGAAATAGTTTTTATAAA
>JAMOTU010000018.1 GCA_027062165.1 Candidatus Altimarinota bacterium | reverse complement strand
ACCCTCAGAAACTTCCTTGAAACCTAAATCTTCTTTAAAAGACATCTTTCACTTCCTTTTATTATACAAATCTTTCTCTATTTTATCTATTTACTTATTCTTTGTCAAATTTTTGTATACTTTTTAAAAATAATACTATTCCATCATCTCTTCATTTTCTTCAATATCGTAAAATTTCATAATATCTTTTTTAAAATAAAGCTGCACTTCTCATACTGGTCAATTTCTATTTTTTCTAATAAAAACATCTGCTATTCATTTTCTATCTGTCTCAGGATCATAATAATCTTCTCTGTAAAGCATCAATACAGCATCTGCATCTTGTTCAATAGCTCAAGATTCTCTCAAATCTGCAAGTTGAGGCCTTTTATCAGGTCTTTGTTCCACTGCACGAGAAAGTTGTGATAGTGCAATAATTGGTATTTTCAACTCTCTTGCTAATTCTTTCAATCATCTGGAAATCTCAGCTATCTCTTGTACTCTGTTTCAAGCTCATTTAAATTGAGTTCAACTCATAAGTTGTAAATAATCAATTATAACCATATCAAGCTGTCATTTTTCAATTTTTAATCTTCTTAATTTAGATTTTAATTCTGGTATTGTTGAACCTCATCTATCATCAATATAAATATTAACTTCTGAAAGTTTTTCCATAGCTTCTCCAAGTTTAGCAAAATCCTCTTCGTCCAAAAGTCATTTATGAATTTTGTATAAAGGTATCTCTGATACAGAAGACAAAATTCTATCAACGATTTGTTCAGATGACATCTCTAAAGAGAAAATAGCTACTGCTTTTTGTTGCTTTAAAGCAGCATTTATCGCTAAATTTAAAGAGAAAGCTGTTTTACCCATAGAAGGTCTTGCCGCCAATATTATAAGTTCTCCTGGCTTAAATCCTCATAAAATAGAATCTAATTTCTTATAACCAGATAAAACTTTATTTTTTTCTAAAATTTCAGGATTATCCACTATTTCTACATATTCTTGTGCTCTTTGGTCTAATATTTCCTTTATATGTCTTAAAGAATCGTGAAAATCTACTTGAGTTAAATCAAATATTCTTTTTTCTATAGTATCTAATATTTCATGAATATCTTTTTCTTCGTAAACATCTCAAATAATTTTTTGAGCGGTTTTTAATATCTGTCTTAAAACAGACTTTTCCTTAACAATTTTAGCATATTCTTTAGCAACAGAAGGACTAACTATTATACTAGAAAGCTCATAAAGATAATCTATACCTCCTATATTATCCAATACTCAATCTTTTTTTAACCTATCAGACAAAGTCACAACATCAATAGTTTTCTTCTCATTTCGAAGTTCAAGAATTGCTTTATAAATATATTGATGTTCTTTCAAATAAAAATCTTTATCAGTAAGAGCTAATCAATCAAAAATGTACATATTGTCATTATCTAAAAAAACTGCTGCAATTACTCCTTTTTCAGCCTCTATATTGTGAGGAGGAAGTTTTAAATCTTCTATATTTACCATATTTTAAATCATATCTAAACAAAGTAAAACTAATTTTGTATTCAATCCCTTTCTATTAAATATTGTGCTATATCTTTAAAAATTTTTCATGCTGAACAAACTCACCATTGACAAGTCCTAGGACGTCTAACTTGTATAGCAATCACATATTTTAAATTATTCTTAGTTACTATTCATACAAAAGAACCATTTGTCCATCAAGCTCATTGTTGATATTTTCCTTTAAAAGCTATTTGGGATGTTCAAGTTTTACCTCACAATGTAAAACCACTAATTGCAAGCATTGGTAAATCTCACTCATAAATTACTTTATACAAAGCTAATTTTATATCTTCTGATGTCTTAGATGAAAATATTCTGCCTAAAATCTGAGGTTTATAATATATCCATTGTTTAGTATTAGGATAATATATCTTTTCTACAATAGTTGGTTTTATCAAATATCATCAATTTACCATTGCTGAATATCAAACTGCTAACTGTAAAGGAGTAACCAAGATACCTTGTCAAAAGGTATTATTAAAAAATCTTGCCAAAGAAAAATTCCTTAATGCTGGTATATCTCCAGGATCTTCTCAAGCTAATTGTATCCCTGTTTTTTTACCAAAGCCCAATCTATCTAAGTAGTTATAAAATACATATCTTTTTATTTTTTCTGCTATTTTAACCATTCAAACATTACAAGACCATTCCAAAGCATGCAAAAAAGTATGAATTCATTTGCATTCCTTAGCTACATTTTTTATTTTGTAAGGTCAAATTTTAATCCATCATTTATCTTCGTAAAAATCATAAAGATCTATACTATCAGAATCAATTCATATAGCTAAAGTAAAAGTTTTAAAAACTGATCAAGGCTCATAAGGCATAGATATATTTTTATCAACAAAAACCTGTGGACCCAATAAATTGAGAAAAATAAATTTTTTTAAATTTAAATCTTTTCTTTCTTCAAAATTAGCTACTTTCAATTTTCAACCTGTTTCTATCAAAATAGGTATATCTATATAAGTATCATCATCGATTAAATATCTATCTTTATAAGTTAAAGGTCTAATCTTATAAACCTTTTTATAAAAATTAGGATTAAAAGTAGGTCGGTTTGCCATTGCCTTTATTTTTCAAGTATTAGGGTCCATAACTATAGCAGCGATACTATCTGCTTTAAGATTTACATACCGATACTTTAGAAGTTGCTCTAATTTCTTTTGTAAGTCAAAATCTATGGTAAGATATATATCTGCTCAATCTTGAGCCGGCTGAACTTTTAATCATCTTTTAGTAATAAAAGCTATTCAATGAGCTGACAATCCATAAACTTTTCAAGGTTTTCATTTTAAAAGGTCATTAAAATATTCTTCTATTCCGTAATGTCAATCTCACTTTTCGTCTACATAACCTAAAACATTAGCTAAAAATTCTCATAAAGGATAATATCTCTTGAAAACTTTTTCAAAGCCAAGTCAATGTAGAATAGGAATTCAGTTGATTTTTTTACTATAATATTCTTCTTTTAATTTTTTTAACTCTCTAACATATTCAGGAAATACATTTTTAGCAATTACAATATATCTAATAGGTTGTAAATGTAAAGCAAAATCTATCTTAGCATCATCTACAAAATATCAATATTTGTCAAAGACTTTTTTTAAACTTTCTTTAGCCTTTTTAAAATCTCTAACCTTCCTAGGATCAACATAAACATAATAATTATCTACTATGCTAATAAAATATAATTTTTTTAATTCCTCTAAAAGAGCATTGTCAGAATAAAAACCTAAATAATTAAGCTGTCTATACCCTGTCTTAATAATAGAATTTAATTTCTCTTTTATTAATCTATAAGCTAATCATGTATTAAATTTTTCTATAATTTCTTTTTCTTCTTTTTCATACAATTTTGTTTGTAAAACTATATCATTAACAGCTCAAGAAATATAAAACAATTTATCTTGTTTAGGTAAAATCTCTTTTCAAGTATATTTTTCAATATTTTTTATACATTCTTTTTTAGTCTCTACTTTTTCTATTCAATGATTTTCACATAAATGTTTGTAAATATATGGAGTAATAATATCAATAAACTTCTTCTTATCCGGAATAAATTTAGGATCTACAAACAAATTAGACAAAGTCACATCTTGAGTTAAAGCTATCTTATTTCAAGACTGATTTTCTATATATATATTTCATCTTTGAGGCTGTAAACTATACATTTTATAATGTTGCAAAAAAAGAAGCTTTTTATAATAACTTGCTTCTATTATTTGCAAAAAAAACAATCTTAAAATTATTATTAATATCAAAATACCAAAAAAAACTCATAATTTATATTCTTTATTTAAAGCTTTCCTCATATCTATCAAGCAATATAATTGATAAACCAAACAAAAACCCTTAAAATAATATAAATTGATGATATTATAATTACTCAAATTGCTATATTCATAAATCTTCATTTAATCTTAGCTACTTCTGATGCCCCGGTTCAAGATTTTATCATCAAAAGTATACCATTGTACATCAAAAGTATTAATGCAGCAGTCCATGCTATAAAAAATCCCCAATCTATATAAGGAGATATTCATTCGGAAATTCCTTGCAAAGTATCTTTTATTCATTGTCTTTGTGATATTTCATTAATAGTCTTTTTAGAAATATTTTGCTGATTTGTTTTCAATTCATCAAGTACACTTTTGGGATCAGATAAATTTGCTAAAAGTTTCATTATTATATTTCAAGTTTTTTAAAATTTAAATCATCATAAAACCATTTTATTCTTTTCTGAAGGTTATTAAATGCTTTTTTGTTATCTACAAATACAACAGAAAGTCATTTCGTCAATCATCCAACATACATTCTAGATACTCTACCACTAGCCTGCAAATATGCAGCAATATCAGCTACAATAAAAGATTGTCCATCAAAAGAAATATCGTCAGCATTGAGTAATAAATTTTTTATTTCTTCTTGAGTTATTAAATTATTAACAAATCAATAAATTTCTTCAAGTCTTTGTTTAATAAAATCATTATTCAAAATATACTCTTTGGTGTAATTAGATATTTTCTTTAAAAATTTAAGATATTGAGTAATTTTTTTATCCCAATCTATCTTTTCTTTTATATTATCAGGTAAAACTTTCTGCAAATTTAAAATAATACTAGTTAATCATCTAGGATTATAAGCAATATTAGCATCAAATACAAATTTAGGCACTCACAAAAATATAGCATACTTGGCAGCATCTGGTAAATCTATTCATCTAGCTAATGGATTACGCCAAGAAGCTATACCAATTAATACTTTTATATCTCACTTTCTAAATTGTTCTATTGTTTCATCTTTCAAATTTTCATAAACTTCACATTTTATTCATTTTTTCAAAAAATAATCTTTTACATTATATACTTCTTCTTTTCACCAATCAGAAGGTATGAAACAAAAAATTCAATTATTTAAAATATTTATCAACTTATCAAATTTCGACTCATATAATTTTAGAAATTCTCCAAAATTAGATTTAACCAAATTTAAAGATTTATTATCAAGGTCTACATAAATATCTTCTATATTTCTTAAATTAGTATTAGATTTTCATACCTCAAAATTTAACAATTCTCATAAAATCTTTATCTTTAATCATTTAGGTTTGGCGGTAGCAGAAGAAGCTACCAAAATAGCATCTACTCATTTTTTTAATTTTTCTAGTTTATTTTTAAGATTTTGTATAGTATTTAAAGTTTCTTCTAATCTACTTCATTTCAAAAAAGGTAATTGAACTTTAAGTTTTACAATTTGCAAAGCTAATTGAATAGCATCATCTGAAAATCCCATCAAAGACAATATATAATCTATATTCTTAGCCGTTTTTAAAAGAGAATCTACATCATCTACAAAAATAAACTGAAATTTACCTTTGTTTGGTTTTAAAATATCAAAATTTCTATATAAAAAGTTAGTCGTAGTAAATAAAATTTTAAATTTTCATTCTTTAATTCTCTCTTTAATATCTTTTTTTTGTTTGTTTGAAAGTTTTCCATGATATATCAAAATATCTTCATACACATCCTTTTTACACTTTCCAGAAAATATACAAAATTTTTCTAAATAATCCTCGAATCTTTCATAAGTATGTTTAGCAAGCAATGTAGTAGGTAAAATATAATAAATTTTTTCTTTATTTTTATAAATAGGTTTTAAATAAAGATACAATCACATTACCAATCACCATGTAGTTTTTCATACTCCTGTCGGAGCTATAATACTAAAACTTTCTTTTAAAAAAACTCTTTTTGTCCAACTATTTTGTAACGACCAAGGTAATTTATCAGTTATTTTATAAAAAAACTCTTTAAAATCTAAAAAACTATCAAAAAACTTTTTATATTCTTGAAGATTTCACTTTTTAATCTTGTCAAAGACATAAAACCATTTAGGTAAATTTTCTGATTGTATATCAATATCAACATCAATATTTTCTAAACAATTTTTACAAACTAAACTATCCTTCAATCTGTCATCATAAATTATACCTCAACAATTAGGGCAAAATCTAACATAAGCTGTTATTTTCTCACTCATCATAAGAAATTATTTTATAAAAATTAAATTAAAAATAACTAAAAAAGAATAAAAATTCAATGGTATTTTTGATATTGAAAAAATCAACATAATTTTTAAACTAAAAAGAAATTTTTATACCTTAAACATTTAAAATGACCACTGATCCATTTTTAAAAAATTCAAAATCAAATACTCAAACTACAACAAATACTACCAAAAATATTAAAAAAATAAAAAAAGGTAAAAAAATAGGTTTATGAACATTTGTATTATGATGTTGAATATTTATTCTTTTATTTTTATTCGTTTGAATAGGAGGTCTATTTTACTTAGCAAAAAATCCACAAATACTTCTGTCTTGAAATAACACAAATCTCGAATGACCTAAACAAACTTTAAAAATATTCTGAGCAATAATTTTTTGAATTTTAATCTTGTTGTCATTTTTTCTAACTGTATTAAATATAATAAAGCTACTAACAAGTAAATCAAGCAGATGAAAATATCTAATATGAACCTTAATAGGTACTATATTACTTTTATTTGGAATATTAACGTGAGGTTTTTATTATTATCTTGTAAAAAAAATACCTTCAGACTATAGGATTAAAAATGTCTCTTTAATAACTGCTCAAATTGAAACTAAAGATTGATCAGTTCCTGTAGAAAATTTAAGATGATTCTCATTTGCTCCAATTTATGTTGATTTTTATATTAATACTACAAAATTAGACCCAGCAGCTATAGAAATAAAATTTAATTGTGGAAACTGACAATGACCTATTTTACGAAGAAGAGGTATACAAAAATTAAAAAATCTTCAGCTTTTATGAACTTGTTTTTTTCCTAGAAAATGAACCTATAATATAACATATACAACTACTTATATGAAAAATTGAAAAAAATTATCCAAACAATTTTGACCATTTCCATTTAAAATTATATCACAAATTAATCTTAATATAAACTGACAAAATAATAACAATTTTAAACTAAATGACCAATTTAGAAATTCTATAAACGGACAAGATATTGCTATAATAGGTGGAAATGCGCCTGTAAAGATTATTACTAATGCTTCAGATGTATTTAACAATTATCCTACATTATTAGCAGATTGAAGAATATGATGGGACTTTGATTGAGATGGAAAAATTGACACTGAAAATAAAGAAAAAGCATATTTTATTTACAAAGAAAAATGAACATATACATTATATGTTAATTTCCCTCAGATATGACAAAATTTTAAAGTAGCTACATTAATAATCAATGAATCAGATCTGCCTGATTGTCAACTAAATATTGAACCTATAACTAATAAAAAAATAAATATCAATTTAACCTTATCAGATCCTACTATACAAATAAGAAAAATAAAATGAACAATTATAAATCCTTTAGATGGTTCTAGAGTTTGAATTATTAAAGTTATTTCTTCAAATAAACTAATAGGTATAGTAAAAAATCCTTGAACATATTTATTAAAATTAAATTTAACTCTTAATAATGGCAAAACGCTACAATGTGAAAAAACTTTTAAAACTCAGAAAACATTCTCTAAATTACCTGCTATAATATATTTGTCAAAATGAGAAGAAGAAAATTATAAACTTTTTAAAAAAATCTTTATAGAAAAATGAAAAGAAAATACCGTTGTCCTACCTTATAAAATCAATTTTATCAAATTACTGATAAATCTTCCAACAAATGAAAATATTGCAAATTTAATACTCTTTGATGAAAATCAAAATCCTGTTAACCAACCAGAAAAGTGAAAATTTACCTTTACAGTTAAAAACGACACAACTTACATATTAAAAATTATCTATACCAACTGATCAAGTGATAAATTTAAAATACATTTTTCTCCTAAACCACCTAAAATATCAGGAAAATTAAAAATCTTTCCTAATTCTTGATTCTCTCCATTAAAAGTAATTTTAGATGCTTCAGAAATCAAACTAGAAGACACTGATGATGAAGTAATATATTATACTTGGGATTTTGGAGACTGACAAAAATTTGAAAACGTTTCTCAATGAAAAGTACCTCATGAATATAAATTTGATTATGAAAATAACAACTGAATATTTTATCCAAGAGTAAAAATAACAACTAAAAAATGACTTACTCTTATACTCACAGGAAAAGTTATCGTTAAGCAACCTCCAAGGAAAGTTAAAATAACCTCAGACCCCGCATCTCAAATAGTAAGAGTTTGAGAAAAAATAACATTTTATTTACAGACAGATTGACAAATAAAATCAATCCATTGGAACTTTGGAAATTGAAATACTTATTCTTGTCAATGAAGGCAATGTGCTACTATTTCTACTTCTTATGATGAACCAGGAACTTATACTGTAAAAGCGATAGTAGACTTTTATGATTATCCATCTGAAATTGCTAATCTAAAAGTAAAAGTAGTAAATAATGAATAATAAATTTATAATCACAGACAATTTTATAAAATTTATAAAGTCTTTAAATAAAATGGAAAAAATCCATTATATAATATATTTTTTATCTTTAAGTTTTTTTTATCTCTTATCTTTTAGCTTTGGTATTAATATAATTTCTCGTTCTCAACGGTGAGCTGACGAGAGTTTAAGATATGCTTCTAATCCAACTTACAAAAAACTTTTAGAAGAACAAAAAAAATATATAGAAAATTTAAAAAAACATCGGAATCTTTATAAAAAATATTTAAAAAAACAACAAATTGAAAAAACAAGGAACCAATATCTCACAAATTTTTGGACTAAAGAATTTAAAATAGATAAAATAATATACAAAATAAATTGAGAAAAACTATGGTGGCCCTTACAATATCACTATAAAAAAACTAAAATAGTAATCCATCATACAACAAATAATCTAACAAAATACAAATCCCCTAATGATGTAAAAAAACTTTTAAGAGCTATTTATCGTCGACACGCACTTAAAAGATGATGGTGAGATATAGGATACAACTATGTTATATGACCATTTTGAAATATCTATGAATGAAGAGCTTGATGAGAAGGTATAATATGAGCTCATGCTAAACGGAATAACCCAGCTTCTATTTGAATAGCTTTAATAGGGAATTTTAACATCCAAAAACCTACAAAAAAACAAATAGACGCTTTAATAGATTTACTAACATATCTTTGCAAAAAGTATAATATTAATCCTTTACAGGATATAACTTGGCACAAACCAATAATATGACCTAATGCTAAACCTCCTTACATAAAAGATATAAGACTACCAACAATAGTATGACATAAAGATGTATGACATACCCAATGTCCTTGAAAAAACTTATATCAACTTTTACCATGGATTAGACAACAAGTTTGGAAAAATTTAAATAAGACTAAATTAACTTCTTACAAAACTCATAAAACAAAAAAAATAAAACCTACAAAAAAAATCAATTTTTCAAATACATATTTTATCAATAAAAAATCTTATTTAATAATCCCTTTCAAAACCGAAAAAATTATTAAATGCTGGGCAAAAAGTCCACATTTTACAATTTTATCTTGTAAATATGAAAATTGACATTTAAAATTGAATTTTAAATGGAAAAAATTTTTAGCTTCTTGAAAAAAATACATATACGTTGAAACTCCTAAATACAATTACAAAATAAAACTAAAACTTATATTTCAAAAAGATTTAGACTATCTACTACAAAAATTAAAAAAGAAATATATAGAAAAATATCATCCCCAGCTAGCTAAATACAAAACTAAAAAAACTACATACAAAATAACTATAGACGAAGCTAAAAAACTACTTAATTGAAACATATCTGTTCTATTATATCAACTTTCAGTAAATTATAATTACTATAATATAATCTGTAATTCATCGTGTAAATGAACAATAGACAATGTAATAAAAGTTGAAAATATAAAAAATATTAAAATTTACAAAAATTTAAACAAACTAACTATTAAAATTAACAATTGAAAACCAATAACTGCTTCTAGAATAAAATTACATTGAGATTTAATAATTTTTAAAAATTATCCTAGAAAATCATTTGCTTGAATTCCTTGGAATAGTTTTAAAAATGAAATTATAATAAAAAAAGATTTCATCAAACTACTAAACTGACAAATAAAAAAACAATTTGTAGTTATTAACAAATTACCTGTTAAAGATTACCTTAAAGGAATAGCTGAAGTAAATGATCAAATGCCTCAAGAGAAAAATAAAGCAATGGCTCTAATAATAAAAAATTATACTATATTTTATTTAAAAAATCGTCATCCTAATATTCCTGATTGAAGTAGCTATCAAGCAATAGATGATGCTAGAATTTTTCAAAAATATGTTTGAGCTTGATTTGAAAAAACTAGCAGATTATGGCAAAAAGCTTTAAAAGAAACAGAAAACGAGATAATTGTTTACAACTGATATATTCCTATTCTGCCTTATTTTAACTGCTCCCCTTGATTTACTTGGTCAGCTAAAGAAAAATTTTGATGGACCGATACTCCATGGTTACAATCAAAACTTGATTTTTACAAATGTAATACATTTCATTGACACTGAGTTTGATTAAGTTGAAAATGAGCAGAAATGTTAGCAAGAAAAGGGATAAATTATAAGAAAATTTTAAAATGGTATTACGATGGAATAAAAATAATAAAATTTTAAAAATCTAACTTATTTTTGTATTTTTTCAAATTTTTATTCTTCTCAAAAATTTCATCAAAAGAATTATAATTTATTGCCTTCAATTTTCAACTTTTTAGCAATAAAATCCAAGCTTCTATTTGTTTTAACCTATATGTATATTTAGGTTCAATATAATATTTTTGTTTTAATTTTGATATCAACTGATCAATTAACAAAAATAAATCATCAATATTAAATGTTTTAAACTTAATCTTAGCTTTTAAAATTTCACTATTGACCTTAAGATCAAATAATTTATAAATTTTCAAAACTCTATACATCAAATTATTAATAGCTATTTCTTGTTTCGCTTTATCATTTTGACTATTTATCAAGTTTAATATATCTTTCTTCAAGAAGCTAGGATATAGCAACTGTTTAAGTTCTATTATCTGATTTTGAGTAGGTACAATTTTATATTTTTTAGAAAATTCCTTATTCAAATCTATATTTTCCAATTTAGTAAATGATTTATTATTTTTTATAGAATATTTCTCTTCTATTTTTCAAGATTTTATCATTTTTACCAAGATCTTAATATCTCCATCTACTTGAGCCACCTGATCCTTAGACAAAACAACTTGTTTTTTAGTTTTTATCTTCTTTATTATTAAAGGTGTTTTTCCTCTATTTTCTACTATCTTATTTTTTCAGTTTTCTACTATCTTAAAACTTACCTTATCTTCATCTTTAGGTATCAATTCAAAATTATCCGTAACAACCTTTATTTTATCATCTGTATGTGCTGTTTTTTCTAATTCTAGATATTGCCCATAAATAAGATTTAAAGTATAACCATCCTTTGATTTTACTATTTTAATCTTTGCAGGTCATAAAATCCTTCAAACATATCAAGAACCTATTCCAAACTCCAAATAAGTATTTCTATCAATTATCAAAAAATCACCATCTAAAATTTTATCTGTTTTAATAACATTATTATTTCTTATAATAGAAAAATCACCTTTAACGTTTATAATCTTTCCTATCCAATCAGCAAATACCTTATTATAACTTAGTAAGTTAGTATTATTTATTTTTTCACTTTTTTCAGTATATATTCAACCTGTTATAAAAGTAATTTTTTTAACAATATAATTTGAACGTTTATCAAAATTTATAACAGGATAAAAACTAAGCAATAGCAACAATATAACAAAAGTATAACCAAAAACTTTCAAATAAAACTTTGCTTTATACAAAAAATTGTGTCTATATTGCTTTCCTAAAATATTTTCATAAATTTTCATTTTTTTCTCCTCCGATAATTTAATCTCCTTTATCTCCTCAAAATAATCTCTAAGACCACCCATCATTTAATATTGAAAATAAACCTACTTATAATAACGACCACTACTACATATTGTGACAATTTCAACAATTAACATATTAAACAAGTGGTTGTATATCAACTTTTATTTCTCATTTAATATTATGCCAATCGATAGTAACTGGATAAACTCCTGGCGTATCTATTTTATGTGGTAATTTTATTTTATCTTTAGGTACCTTCAATCAATATTTTTTCAAAATAGCTTCTGAAATATCCTGAGGAGTTATTTTATCATAAAGATGTCATTTAGGTGAAACTTTCTTTTTAAAAATCAAAGGATTAACAGATAAATCTTGTACTATTTTTTTCAATAAATCAATCTGTTTCTGATGTTCTAGATTGTTCTTTTCCAATTTTTTTAAAAAATTTTTTCACTCCGAAGAATCTACTTTGAAAGCCAATTTTTGAGGAAATAAGATATTTTTAAACATAGCAGCAGAAACATCTTTAACCTCTCATCTTTTACCCCATTTAGTATCTTTTATAAATACTACCTTTACTTTCATAACCTATAAATTTTTAAAAATATAAAACTTTTATATAAAATTTGAATAAAGAGAACAAATATTAAATATATTAACATATATTTTACTAAATTCAACTTTTCATAATATACTTTAACAATGTCTTCAGTCCTTACAATATCAAAAAGATCTTTTTTAAATCTATCAAAATCTTTATTAGTCAATATTCTATAAAACTTTCATCCACTAATATCTGCTATTTTCTTTAACAGTTTAACATTTATAGTAGTAGGAACATCTAATCAAAAATAATCCTTTCATACTATATAATCACTTCTTCAAATAGCCAGAACATAAACAGGTATTCCATAATTAGCGGCTACTTTAGCAGCATCAATTGGATCAGATCATTTATTAGAATCTCCATCTGTAATAAGAACAATTATTCAAGGTTTTTCTTT
>JAMOTU010000017.1 GCA_027062165.1 Candidatus Altimarinota bacterium | reverse complement strand
GATAAGTTAATAGATGAAACAAAAGGCAATGTCTTACTGTGTCTGTCTTGTAATGTTTGATACTTGTATTATGATTTAAAAGATAAGTATGGAGATAAAATAGAGATTATTATTTTACCTGAGAATAAAGTATATTTAGATATACTTGTCTTAATTTTAGTATATAATAAAGTTTTTCTTGTAGAATCTTTTCAAAATCCTATAGATATAAAGGAATTAGAAAAGATTAGAAAATATAAAAAAGAAATAAAAATTATAAAGGTTTAAAGTCGGTTTATCACTCCTCATCCTATTACTATATCATTTTCTTCTTTGTTTCAAAGATATATTACTAGATGTTGTCAAGGAGTAGGAGCTCTGACAGGATTTTTAAAAGTTATTTTGTAATTGGTGTCTTCTAGTTTTACAAAAGTTTCTATATATTCTCCGGGATGATGATATCTGATTTTTCAGTATAAGGGAGTTGACTGAAGATGATATCAGATGATTTCTGAAGATGATGACTGAAGATTTCTGAAGATAAAATTTAATTTGTCAGTAGTTATTTTTCAAATTGTCTGTGATATATTATAATGTCGTATGGTATTTGTGATGATAACTTCTTTATTGTATAAGTCTTTTTCTTCTCAAAGTATTAAAACATTATTTTTAGTGTTAATTTTTATTACATACCATTTTTTGTTCATTGCTATTTTTTCTTGATGAAGAAATATATTTCTTCTTTGTCATATGGTATAATATATTAATCCTTTATGTTCTCATAGATAATTTCACTTTTTGTCATAAATCGGTCCGGGTTTTGTAATAACATTATAATTTTGTTTTAGAAATCTTGGATAATCGTCGTCAGGTATAAAACAGATATTTTGAGATTCTTTATAATTTTTGAGAGAGTGGAAGTTTGAAGAGATTGGAGAGGTTTGAAGAGATATGAGTTGAAGAAAGTAAGGATCTGAAGAAATTAATTTTTTTATTTCTTCTTTTTTGTAATTTCATAAAGGAAAGTCTAAATATCTGAGGAGTGGTTCGTTCAAGGAAGTAGTTAGTCATATTATTCTATAAAGCATATAAGTTTGATCTTTTTTTAAATCTTTCGGCCTTGCTAAAAAGTATTCTCAGTTTATATTTATAATCTTGGCATAATGTCCAGTTGCTATTTTGTCATATCATAACTCTTCTCTTATTTTATTTAATATTGGAAATCTTACTAACCAATTGCAATTGATACAAGGATTAGGTGTTAAACCTGATATGTAATTTTTAGCAAAGTTATCTATAACTAAATTTTTAAATTCTTTAGTTGTATCTACTATTTTTAAAGGTAAATTTAATTTATTAGCTAAGTTCATCAAATCTTTTGGCAATTGACAACATTTATTAGGCTCTATAGTATTTTTAAGATGGACTAGTAGTACGTCATGTCATTGCTTTTTTAAATGTAAGGCTACAAATGTAGAGTCTATTCATCAAGAAAATCATACTATGTATTTCATGGTTTTGAAGAATTTAAATAAATTTAGAAAAAATATTAAATTTTTGATATTCTAAGTCAAATTAAAAAGGCTTGAAAAGATATACATATTTTATAAAGTTGATTTGATAAATTTATTAGATAAAAATTTCTTTATGAAAAAAGTAGTTACTATTTGATGATGAACTTGAACGTATAATTTAGTTAGTGCTTTGAAATGAATAGATGATATATTTATTAATTGTATTGTTAGTATGTCGGACGATTGAGGAAGTACTTGATTTTTGAGGGATGAATATGGTATTTTGCCACCAGGTGATTTGAGAAGAGCACTTATCGCTTTGGCTGATGAAAGTAAAGTGGATTTTTTAAGGAAATTATTTTCTTATAGATTTAGGTCTTGACTTTTAAAATGACAAAATCTATGAAATTTGATAATGCTAGCTGCTGAAGATATTGTTGGAGATTATTGAAAAGCTATTAATGAATTGGAACATCTTTTAAATATTACTAAATGAAAGGTTTATCCTTCTACTTTAGAAAAAACTAGGTTGTTAGCTAAGTTAGAGAACGGGGATTATATTGTATGAGAAACTAACATAGATATTCCTAAACATAATCCTTGACTAAAAATAGAAGAATTTTGGGTTATTAAAGAAGATTATGCTAAAATTTTAAAAGCTATGGATAAATATTCCTGACATATCTTTGATACAAAAAAGATTAATAAAATTTTTGATTTAACAGTAGAGTTAGCTATTCAAGATAAACCTTTTCATAATCCTAAAATAGAAAAAGTACTTGAAAATGCTGATTATATTATAATTGGCCCTTGAGATCTTTATACTAGTATTTTACCAAATATTTTAATATGAGGAGTTGTTAATTTGATAAAAAATTCTAAAGCTAAGAAGATTTATATAGCTAATTTGTTTACCAAATTAGGTGAAACTAATTGATTTACTTTGTCAAGATTTTTAAAAGTTTTTGAAAAATATTTGGGAGAAGATATTTTTGATTTGATCTTGATACAAGATCGGAGAGCTGTTGATATTCCTTGAGAACTTTTAGTATGATATAAAAAAGAAGGTAAAGAAATCGTGGAGAATGATTTAAAGTGAGATAATAGAGTTTTCGAAGTTGATGTGGTAAAGATATGAGAATTTATTAGACATGATAAAGATAAATTAAGAAAAGTTTTACAAAATATTTTATAGA
>JAMOTU010000016.1 GCA_027062165.1 Candidatus Altimarinota bacterium | reverse complement strand
TTTCCAAATCTTTCTTTCATCTTTCCAAATAAAGACAATGTTTGCAATACTATACTTTCTAAATTTATATCTAGAAGTATAATCAAATTACTACGAAGATATATAGTTTTTAATTTCTTCTTTTTGTTCTTTAGTTAAAGGTAATTCATTAACTGCAGAAATATCAGCTTTTTTATTTAAAATTTCTTTAATAGCTTGAAGTGTATTAGTAAGAACTCACCTTTTTAATTTTAGCTTGTTTTTTAAGAAGCTTTCAAGTTTTTTTGTTAAAATAAACTTATAAATTTCATTCCTTTCTTCTTCAGTAAGAAGATTAGTATCCAACAATTTTTCATCAGCTTTATCCGATAAAATTTTCTTAATAATACTGTTAACTGTTATCAACCTAGGTGGCTTTAAATCCAATTCTTCTTTCAAAAATTCTTCTATTTCTCTATTTTCATAAATTTCAGTTATCTTATTTTCTGCTGATTTCAAATCTTTATCTGATAAAGCAAATTCTGACTTTAATTTTTCAAACTGATCTGACTCAACATATGATTTAGTATCCATCAATGTAATTGCCAATATATCTTTATTATCCTTTTCTTTATCTTTAATCACATTAACAATATCATCAAAATTTGCACTCTTAAACACTTTTATAAAACCATCCCTTAATCCCAATTCCATTTCAGGTGGTATATCATGAGTAATATGATCTCCATAAAAATCTTTTATCAAATCTATAATAGCATATTCCAGCAAATCATCATTTTTTGAAAGCAATGCAGAATACAATAGAACTTTATTTTCTGGTTTTTTATAAGGGTCAGATAACCATAAAAGATATTTATCAAATACTAACTTAAATATTTCTGTACTATCAGCAGTTTCATTAGATAAAGTATTTAATTTATCTTTTAAATTTGTCCACACATTTTTACTTAAAGAGCCTTGAACAAAATCTCAATTTGATACACCAGCAACAGCAGAAAATGCTTTTTTACCTAAATTTAGACCTCAATGAATATAATAAGGAGCATAACCTGTTTTAAATACATTTGGGTCAATGGCAAAATCTTCAGAAATCTTATTATTAACTTTATCTTCAAAATAATCACTTAAACTTTCAACAAATGCTTTATATTCATCTTCATCTTTAAATTTAGTTTTATCTACTTTTCTTAATAAAAGAGGATCTCTATAATCTAATACTCTTACTATTTCATCACCATATTCAGACCAAAATTCTTCCATTTTTTTTATAATTTCATTTCTTTGCTTTTTACTTCTAATATCAAGTGGATGAATTTGTTTAGGATCAGTTTTTCCATACAAATATTCAGTTAAAGTTTCCTTACCACCTGGTCTAATTCACTTAGATTTCATAATATAATCCAAAATTCTTAATGTTTTTTCCAAACCATCATATTTACCAGCATACAAGCCAATAGGTATAGCATACATTCTAGCTAACTTTTCATATCATTCTTTCAAATTAGTTCAGTATTCATTATAAACAAAACCAGTAAGATTCATCAATAAATGATTCTTATAATAATCCACATAATGATCTTCTTCCTCTACTCTTTCACTTAAAGCCTTAAAAGCTCATAAAGAATTTGGAGGTCTATTATTTAAGATATATGATTTCCATCAATCATAAATTGTATAGTAATTTCATTTATTTGCTTCTCACTCATATACTTCATTTACTTTTGAATTTTGATACAAATTAATTTTTCATCATTCAATAGTACTTGGAAAATTAGATGAATACAAATCTGCAGCTTCTGGAATATCTTTCATATAAAAAATTTCAGAAAACACTAATTTATTTCTCAATGTTTCATCATTTGGATTCATTTCCAACTCTTTTCTTAATTGTTGATTTTGTAATAACCATTTTTGATAATGACTTTCTCCAAACAAAGCTCTTACCCACACTCATTTACCTGCATAATCAGCCAAAGCTCTAAAATATTCACCTGGCCCTTTTTCCAAAGCATAAAGTAAATAACCAGCAGCCCTAAGCTTTTTTCTATAAGATAGTTTTTCTCATTTTAAAACTGGCTTAAATATTTCTTCTTTAATAAGATTAGCAGCAACCTTTGCGTGATTTCATCATTTATCAGCTCTAGCTAATCTTTCCTTTGCAGAAGTAATTCTTTTCCAAATTTTAGCTTCTTTTTCTGCATTAGCTTCTATACCTAAATCACCTAAAACTGGCACCCAACCTGGAATAATCCCAGTAATACCTGCCAACATTTCTGCAGCTCTAAAATCATCTTCATCTTTAAAATGTTGTTTTGCAGCATTTATAAGCTCTTTAAATGAAAAAATCATATTACCAATCGAATAATAACCAGGCCAAAACTTAGATGTTTTATTAGCTTGAGCTTTTGCAACAGATGTATAGTTTAATTCATATCATTTAAATTGTTTTTCTGTCCAAGGTTCAAGCTGATTATCCATCAAAATCATCAAAAAAGCATTGTAATCAACTTTTCTTCTAAATCCTTTTATATAAGGATGAGATAAGATTACATAATTGTCTTGAACATCTATCTTAAAAGTATCAAAAAAATCAGTAATAGGAGTTCATTTTTCTATAGCTTCATTTGGATTATATGATGTATCTTTTAGCCTACCAATATATTTAATTTCTTCCTTTGTTTCTGTATTAATTATTTTACCTCATTCAATT
>JAMOTU010000015.1 GCA_027062165.1 Candidatus Altimarinota bacterium | reverse complement strand
AAGGGCAGCATGATTTTGAATATTTTGCAAAAACAGGAAGTAATGTAAATAATTACATCAGAACTATATACAAAACCGATGCTTATACATACAAAAATCTCACTATCATAAAAATCGAAGGAAACGGATTTTTAAGAGGACAGATAAGGATTATTGTAGATTTTATTTTAAAAATAAACGAAAGCCAATTAAGTATAGAAGATTTAAAAAAGCAACTTTCAAAAGAAAAACTCATATCAAAACATTTAGCACCGCCAAACGGACTTTATCTTGAAAGAATATGGTATTAGTTTTTTAAAATTCAATGGTATACCCTAAAAATATTCTTTTTTCAATTAATTTGATGAAATATTTTAGTGTGGTATAATTCTTTAAAAGAATGAGTAATTATTGAAAGATAATATTCTTGAATTAGCAGAGTTATTTAGTTATTTAAAAACATTGGTTTAGGCTTGTTTGTTAATGGCAGTTATGGTATAGTAAGAGGTGAATATGATTTAGATAATTGGTATATTTGTTTTGGTTCTATACTTGCAATGTATATTTCAATAAAATTCAAAGGAAATACAAATGAAGATTGGAGTTATAGCTACAACAATTCTTTTAATATTTTCTATCGGATTATATATTTATGCTATTAATCATAAGCCCCAGCTTAATAATTAAAAAGTATTATAATTTTATCTTATAATCACAATTCACGTGAATTATGAATTTTTTTTATTCTTTAAATTCAATTAATTTATATTCAATTTCTTTTCTGTGTTCTTTTATATAATTAACAGCAGATTTATCTAAAATTCTATTAGATATTACAAAATGTCTTTTAATTTGGTAATTTTTATATTGTTGATTTTCCTGTATAAATATATGCGTATCTCCAATAAAAGCTTTGATGTCTTTATGTGTTATTTTATATTTTGAATTTTCTTTCCAGTTTTTGCATTGAATAAAAATTATTTCATTTTGTTTAATTGCAATTAAATCAATACTGTTATCTTTTTTTCCTTTTTCAATTCCATTAAATTTTACTATATAACCTAAATTTTCATAATGTTTACCGATATATTTTTCGTATTCTTTTCCTTTTTTAGTCCATTCTTTTTTTAATTGATAATAATTATTTTTCTTCTTTTTTTCTTTAGTTGTGTTTTTATTTATTGTATTTTTTTTATCATTATTATTTTTATATAGTTTCGATGTATTTATATATTCAGTCCAATAATGTGGTCTTTCTTTTTTTGGTTTATATTTATTTACATTTTTTTTTACTTTTTTTTCAATATTTTTTATTAGTTCTTCTTCATTTTTTATTGTATTTTCTTCAAATTCTATTAGAAAATTTTCATCATCTTTTTCTATATTTTCTATATCTTCATTTTTTTCTTTTTTATCAAGAAATTTTTTTATAAATTTTTCTAACATAGTAATTTATCTCCTTAACATTTGATGAAATTTTCGCAGAATACTGCGAAATAATAACACATACAATAACTCCACTAACTTAACAATCATATTATAAAACACATTTCGGGCATAAATACGGTCATATTATTATAACAGATTTTAAATATAAAAACGCACAATTATTTGTTAATGAACTTCTTGATAAAGTCTCCAGCCTAAGACTGTTAAAAACATTGTTGATATATTTAAGGTTCTTTATAAATACGCAATGATGAATAATATTGTAAAAAAATCCTTTTTAATTTACCCGGTTGTTAAAAATTAATAAGAGGATTTACTTTAATACCAAAACACAAAATAATTTTTACATTCACCTTTTCTTTTCATCTCCCTTATCTTTTCCCTAATTTTTTCTCCAAAATAAATATTTGATTTATTTTGGGAATTGGTATTATCATTGTGTGCTCTAAAAATATCATTTTGAGAAAACATCTACAGCGTAATGGTCTATATTTCGGAAAAATTTCGAGAACCTAAGCGTTGGCGTTTGAAAAAATGATATTTTTTCAGAAGACACAATTAAATGGTATACCCTAAAATTTTTTTTCTAAATATTATAATGTATATTTTTTTTCAATTAATATGATTAAATTATATGAGCCTTAAACAGTGACAGACACTTTATTGTGGATTTTGGTTGCGGGGGCAGGATTTGAACCTGCGACCTTCGGGTTATGAGCCCGACGAGCTACCAGGCTGCTCTACCCCGCGTCAATGTGGCTGGGCTGGGAGGATTCGAACCTCCGAATGACGGAGTCAAAGTCCGCTGCCTTACCGCTTGGCGACAGCCCATCGCTTGAGGTGATGAAATTGTATAAAAAATATTTTTTAATGTCAAGACTTTCTTCGTATTTTAGGTAAAATTTTAAAAAATTCAAGGAGAAAAATTGGATATCAATAAAACCATAAAAGACCTTGAAAAAAACGGATACACAAATATCTTTATCTGGAAAGATCAAAAAGGCACATATTACGACTGGCATAATCATCCTTATGAAGAAATAAGAATAATGATAAAAGGTGAAATGATAATTAACACCAAAAACAATACATATCATTTAAAAGCCGGTGATACATTAAAAGTCCCGGCAGGTGAAATTCACAATGCACAAATTTTAGAAGATTGTGAATATATATGCGGCAGTAAAATATGATATAATTATATTAAGGCATACCGAGAGAGTGCTGGGAAACCAGAGGAAAGTCCGGGCTGCAGCAAGGCAGGGGTCA
>JAMOTU010000014.1 GCA_027062165.1 Candidatus Altimarinota bacterium | reverse complement strand
TTTCTGTGTCATCCTCTTCAAAAGTTAAAACTTTTTTAACAAACACACCTTCCTTTTGGATTCCTTGGTCTGACAAATCTTGAAAATATATATAAATTACTGCTTTCTTCTCTTTAGATTGTTCATATCTTTGAATAACCCATCCTAATACTGGAGTTTGCACTCTTCAAGCAGAATAGTTTGGATTATTAAAATATTTTTGAAGTTTCTCAGACAAACTAAAACCTACTCGCCTGTCAGCTATACGTCTAACTATTTGAGCTCTTACCAAATTTTCATCCAGTTTTCTTTTTTCTTCAATAGCCTGTAAAATAGCTCTTTTTGTAACTTCATGATATTCTATCCTGTAAATTTCAATATTATAAGGTTTAATTAAGCTATACAAATCATAAGCAATTTTTTCTCATTCAGTATCTGGATCAGTTGCTACAAAAACTTCATCTACTTCCAAAGATGATTTTTGAATAGCCTGTATGAAATCAATTTTATCTAAAATTACTTTTTTACATTTTTCAAAATCATCTACTATTTGAACCTGCTCTTCTTCATTATATTTATAAATACATTTTTTTATAGTATCATAAAATGGATAATATTTATCTTCTAAGAATTCCACTCCATAAAAGAAAGGATTTTCGGTATATTTTCTAACTACTAAATCTACAATATGTCCACCTGAAGCAGTAATCAATAATTGCCTTTTTCAAATACTTACTTCATAAACATTTAAACCTTTAACTACTCTTTTAGAAGGTTTTCAAAAAAAATTAGCTATAGTTCTAGCTTTATTAGGAGATTCTACTATCATTAATGTTGTTTTAAGAAAGTCCTTCCTTTCGATTCAAGTATCTTTTATCTCACCATTTAAAACTTTCTTAACAAATTCTCTTTCTTTTTCTATCTCCTCTACTATTTTTTTTAACTCCTCAAGTTTCATAATATCTGTTTTATAAAATTAAAAGTTTGTTCAAGTCAACTAACTTCTACCACATCAAATCAATACTCTTTTACTGGCCAATCATTACCTCATCTAACAAATCAATCTCCAAAAAACAAAACTTCTTTTTTATTAATTTTCTCAAAATCCACCAACTTTTCAAGAACAAATCATTTATTAACTCAATTTGGTAAAATATCAATTGCAGTTCTTCATCAAATATAAAATTCATACTGAGAAAATTTTTCTTTTAAGTATTCTATTAATTTCTTTCTTTTTCTTCATTCAGGATCCCGATTCTCTTTTAAATGATCCGGCGCATCTTTTCATATAACAGAAAAGCTAACCATATATCATCACTTAACTACAAAATCTTCTCATATTGGTTTTATTTTTTCTTTTAAAACTTGGTCTCTTGCTTCATATAAACTACTTTTTAAAAAATTTAAATCTTTCTCATCAAATTTATATTCCCATAAAGGTCTTCGCTCTTGTAAAGAATAATCAAAAATATAACAAACTCATCCATTACAAGTAGAAACATATATTTTAGCAAATAAATCTGAACTTATATAATCTAATAACTGCTGTTCTACTTTTTCTAAGGTAGATCAAGTTATTATAGCTATTTTTCAATCAAAACTTTTTATAAAATTTTCAAAAAATTTTTTATGTTGGACTAAAACTTCTTTGTAGGGAGGCGTTAAGGTCCCATCTAAATCAAAAGCCAATAATTTTTTTCTCATCTACTAAAAATTGATATTTAAATTAAAATTAATATTATATTGTGAGTTTTTTAATTGTTTAATAAAAAAAATCAATGGAAACAAAAATTTTAGATATAAATTGAATTAAGACTATATTAGTAAACCTACCTGAAAGTCAATCTACTACTACTCAAATATTAGTAAAAGCTTGATCTGTTTACGAAACCAAGGAAATAAATGGTATTTCACACTTTCTAGAGCATATGTTTTTCAAAGGCTGAAAAAAATATAAAACTCCCAAAGAAGTAGCATCTACTATTGATGAAATATGATGAGAATTTAATGCTTTTACAGGTGAAGAATATGCTGGATATTATGTAAAATCTGCTCCCGAATATATAGATATAGCTCTTGATGTACTCTCGGATATGTTAGTAAATGCACAATTTCCAGAAGATGAATTAGAAAGAGAAAAATGAGTTGTTATACAAGAAATAAAAATGTATGAAGATTTACCACAAAAACTAGTTATTGATAAATTCAAATTATTTTACTATGGAGACAATAGCTACTGATGGCCAATTCTTGGACCAGAAGAAAATATTAAAAAATTTACAAGACAAGATTTATTTAATTATAAAGAAAGTCTATACACAAAAGATAATAGTCTAATAATAATCTCAGGAAAGATTAACAATGAAAACAAAATAAAAGATTTAATAGCTAATCTTTTCAAAGATTTACCAGAGAAAAAGACACGCCAAAAACCTCCTTTCCCAGGAATAAACGCTACAAAGCACGAAGACTTTTTCAAAAAATGAACTCAACAAACTCATCTTGTAATAGGAATACCTGGCTTTAATATGATGGACGAAAGGAAATATTCAGCGGCAGTGTTAGCTACTCTTTTGTGAGGTAATATGTCATCTCTACTTTTTCAAGAAGTAAGAGAAAAAAGAGGGTTATGTTATTATATCGTAGCCTCACATTATGCTCATCCAGAAGATGGAATATTCTTGATAAGATCTGGTTTACAAAAAGACAAATTTGAAGAAGG
>JAMOTU010000013.1 GCA_027062165.1 Candidatus Altimarinota bacterium | reverse complement strand
AAAAAAAAGAGAGGTAAGAAAATGGAAAAGAATTATCTAAAATCTATTGAGTATTTAATTGAAGAGCTTATTTCTTATGCTAGGGATCAGGCTGGAGTGTCAGTTGAAGCTTCCGATGTAGCAGATTGGCTTTTTAATGCACTAGATAAAGGAAATATCCCTTATAAGTATTCAGAAAAACATAGAGCTTATATTGTTGATGAAAAGTATTTAGTAGATTATGACCGTGATGGGATTTATGTAAGCGATGTAAGCGAGATAGAGAGTAAAGAAAATATAGAAAAGGAAGATGTAAATGAAGTTGATGATAATAAAGCTTATGATGAAGATGAAAATATAAAAATAAAGGAGAAAACTATGAGTGTAGAAAATGAAGCAAAGATTGATGCGCTAGCAGAAATACTTTTTGAAAAAATTTCAAAATTAAAAAATTTAAGTGAATATGAAAAAGAAAACCTCTCATACTTAGAAAAAATTTTTAAAGAAAGTTTAGAGTTAATAAAAAAGATAAAAGAAGAAATTATGAAAAAATACAAGAAAATGGAGGATATGCAAAAGTTCTATGACGAGTTTGAAA
Source organism: Candidatus Altimarinota bacterium (assembly GCA_027062165.1). Lineage (GTDB taxonomy): Bacteria > Patescibacteriota > Gracilibacteria > Absconditabacterales > Absconditicoccaceae > JAMOTU01. The sequence goes on along the minus strand of JAMOTU010000013.1, from coordinate 2,124 downwards.
AAATTATGTCTGAAGTAGGAGATAAGTTTGTTGATTTAGGAATAGGGGCTGGCTACGAGATTGAGCTTAAAGAAAAAGAATTAACAAGCAAAATGAAAAAGATTTTAAAAGAGCTAGGTATAAGCGATAAAGGAGATATACTAATTGAAATAGGGTTAGCAACCGCAGACGATAACTCTCCTTTTATTCAAATTTCTAATGTAGAAGCAGAGGATTATTGGGGTATAAGTGTTCCTCATTTAAGATTGAAAGATACTAAAGTATATAAGCTAAATAAAAAAAGAGCCCCCGATTACGAATTTTATCCGGAATATCTGTGGCATTTATTTTATTTTAAAGGAATGAAATCCGATTATCAAAAATTTAAGGAAAAGAAAAACATTCTTTATGAATTACTTGATGAGCTTAAGAACCTTAAAAAGAAGAAAAGAAAAGTTAAAAAGGGGAAATTGAGAATAAAAATGTAAAAAATTTTAAACAAGGAGAGTAAAAATGGTAGTGTATATTGATGCTGATGGTTTTCATTATAAAAGTTGTTATCTAATTGACTCTAATAAGGTTAATGTAGATAGTATAACATTAAAAGATTTAGAAAATGAAGAATTTTTAAAAAAGCATAATATACTTCGTTATTGTGAATGTAAATATAAAGAGGAATATTATGAAGGATATTATGAAACAGATTTTGATTTATTTTTTGAGGATGTAAAAAATAAATTAATTCCTCTTTTTAAAAAAGGAGAAATATCAAAAGTAATTGTATATGATGGAGAAGATGAATATATACTAACTGGTTTTGATGAAAATATAATAGAAGTAAAAGCTCCTTATGGAAATTTATATTTAAAAAATAAAATAATTGACGAAGATGGAGAAGATTTTATAAAATCTCTTCTTTGGTATCTTTATGATTTAGGCGACCCTTATGAAGAAGGCCCCTATAATTTTGTAAATTTTGTTTTAGACTATGTAGATGAGACTTTTTGTCTTGAAGATATTTATGACGATATGATTAAAGAAGGATATTGGAGTAAAGAAGAAGATATTGATGAAGAAGAATTTAAGAATATAGAAGAAAAATGGGAATATATAAGTAATTTGTTTTATACTAATGAAAGATTTTATGAAGCCGTTAGAAAGTATATAGAAGATAAGTGTAAAGATAAAGAAAATTATATTGTCGCAGTAACAAATTATGATGGATATATATATGTAGAAGAAGAAGACCGCACAATTCCCTTTGTAGAAGGATTTGTGATAAATCCAGCTCCAGAAATTATAATTAAAGAAGAAGATGAGGAAGAAAATAAAAATGAAAAAGATAAAGAAAGCAAGATGAAGATGAAAATGTAAATTAAAATGTAAAATTTTTAATGGGGGAGTTTCCTCCCCCATTTTTTAGTTTTATATTTTTTTATTTCTAAAGAAACTACATAAATATTATCCCGAAGTCTAGATATTTTTAGTTTACTTAAAGAAACAAAGTATTTATTTTTTAATATATCTAAAAGTTTGGAAATATTATTTAAATTTTGAGTTTTAAAACGAATTTTATATTTTTGTTCTTCTAAATAAGGATTTATTTTTTTGGAATATAAAAGCGAAGTATCTATTACATCTATTTTCAGACTAGATAAAATATCATTTATATCTAAATCTTTTTCTAAAATTTTCAAAATACTTCTATTTCTTTGATAAAAAGAAAATATTTCATAAACTTGATTTAGATACATATAATTTCTATATAAAATTTTTTTGAAATTATCTTTAGAAGATAAAAAAAAGTTTAGAGAAAATAAAAAACATATAAAAGTAACTACAAAAAAATACAAAATTTTTGGTTTTATATTTAATTTTTCTAGCATTAAAAACCTCTAAAGCAAAAGTACTAATTAAAAGGTATTTTATCATATCTTATAAAAAAAGACTTTTATCTTGACAAATAAGATAAATGATGATATCTTTATCTAAGATAAAAAGATAAAAGGAAGGTGGTAAAAGATGCTTTTTGATAAGTTTGAAAATGTAATTTTTATAAAAACAAATGATTTTTCAAGAGTAATGAAAAAGATTTTAAAAGAAATTCAAAATTATAATATAGAAAATAATACAGAATATAGAACA
>JAMOTU010000012.1 GCA_027062165.1 Candidatus Altimarinota bacterium | reverse complement strand
TTATTTAACAGTAACACTTTTTGCTAAATTTCTAGGTTTATCTATTTCTCTTCACAAAAGATCAGCCACATAATAAGCAAGGAGTTGCCCAACTACTACTGTTAAAAACGGATAAATATAAAACTGCTTCACAGAAGGTATTCTGATAGTCCAATCAATATTTTCAATATTGTCTAAATCAGTAATAGCCAAAACTTTACCATTCCTAGCTTTAATTTCTTTAACAGAAGAAAGATTCTCTTTTTCTAATCAATCTTTAGGAATAAAAATTATACTAGGAGTATTGTTATCTATCAACGCTAAAGGTCCATGTTTTAATTCTCAAGCAGGATAGGCCTCTGAATGGAGATATGTGATTTCTTTAAATTTTAAACTAGCCTCATCTGCTATCGGGAGTTGATACATTCTTCCCAAAAAGAAAAAATTAGTGTAATTCTTTAAATCCTTAGCTACTTTTTTTATTTCTTCACTTTGATTTAATATTTCTGTTATATGTTTAGATAAATTTTTAATTTCATCTATAGCAGTTTTATATTCAACATAATTTAAATTTCCTTTTATTTTTCAAATATACAAAGACAAAACAAACAAAGCTAAAATCTGTCCCATAAAAGCTTTTGTAGAAGCAACACCTACTTCCGGACCACATCTTGTAAAGACTCCAGCATCAGTAATTCTTGAAATAGTAGATCAAACAACATTTACTATTCACAAAGTCTTTCATCATAACTGTTTCACCAATTTTAGAGCTTCTATTGTATCAGCAGTTTCACCTGATTGAGAAATAAAAATAAACAAAGTATCTTCTACATTGTTAATTTTTTTATATACAAGCTCACTTGCAATTTCAGCTTTAGCATTAATTCCAGCAATATTATTAAGCCACCGACTTCCAAGATGAGCAGCATTATAAGATGTTCAACATCAAATTAAAACAATATTATCTATCTTTTTAAAATCAAATTTTCTAAAAGCATCTATAGTAATATCGTAATTTTCAAAACTAATCCTTCATTTTAAAAATCTTTCTATTATTTCAGGTTGTTCAAAAATTTCTTTTAACATAAAATGTTTATAATTTCATTTTTCTATTTGCAATTCTTCTACATTTATCCTCTGTATCGGTTTAGTAATAATTTTTCATTCAGATCTAATTATAAAATCATTTCATCTAACATATACTAATTCGCCATCATCTAAACTAATAAAATTATTAACCAATCCAGCCAAAGCATTTACATCAGAAGAAAAATATATCTCATCTTCATTATATCAAAAAACTAAAGGAGAGCCAAATTTTACTCATATGATTTGGCCAGGATGATTTTTATTAATAATCAAAAAAGCATACGCTCATTCAAGCATAGGTAAAACTTTTTCTACTGTTTTAAGAAAATCTCAATCATAATAATATTCTAAAAGCTTAGCAACTATCTCTGTATCAGTTTCAGAATAAAATTTATATCATTTTTCTAAAAGAAACTTTTTTAATTCATCAACATTTTCTATAATACCATTATGTACTAACCAAAAATTTCATTTGGTATCAGTATGAGGATGAGTATTTTCTAAATTTACTCATCAATGAGTAGCCCATCTAGTATGTCATATACCCAAATTAAATTTTCACTTCTTATCTTTAAAATACTGTTGTACTTTAAAAATCAATTTAGAAACTTCGCCGACACTTTTTACTACTTCAATATTACCTGTTTCACCATCTTGAACAGCTAAACCTGCCGAATCATATCAACGATATTCTAATCTTTTTAATCAGTTAACAATTATATTGTAGGCATCTAACCTTTTTCATTTATATCCAAAGATACCACACATATCAATAAACTAATGATAATTAAATTCAAAATTATCCTTTGCTAACACAAATTTAGTATAATATTTATCATATCATCATCACAAACTATTATCCGTATCTTCTAACCCTCCAATAATAGCTAATTTTCCACTATTTACTAAATCTTTAAATTTATTATAAGCATAATTAACTTGATATTCAAGATTTGCCAAAACTCACTTAAACCATCTTTCTTCCATATCTTTTACATTTTCCAATCATTCTAAAGCAGGTTTTATATAATCAAGCTCTCTTTTAATAGCGGGAGAAAGATGATCATATTCAAAAAGAGCAGCCTTTATAGCACCACAATTAGTATGAGCAAATATGAAAAGTATAGGAGTTTTTAAATGCAATACTCAATATTCAACAGATCACTCATTATTTCATACAGTATTTCAAATATTTTCTATCCTAAACACTCTATCTAAAGCTTCCTTCCCTCCAAAACCTATATCTGACGTATCTACTCTAGAATCGCTACACTCTATCAAAGTCATAAACGGATGTTGAGCTTTAGCCATTTTACTGAGATCTTTCTGATCGGTAATAAATTCTCTATTTCTATTTTCTAAGTATTCTAAAAACTCTGATAGTTTCATATTTTTAAAATTAAACAAATAAAATAATATAAGTTTTATTAATTAATTGAAAATCTTTTTCAATACTATTTTTCTTTATATCTCCTTACACTAGAATTTATAATATTAAAGCTCCATCAGAAATTCATCTATCCTTTTCTTTATCTCTTTTATTTGTTTATCCTTTTCTTTCTTCTTCTCCTCATCTAGCTTTTTCATCTCCTCCAATATTTTAATAATACTTTCTATGTTCTTCTTATATACTTCGTATTTGTCCTCCTGTATTATTCACTTCTTGTATAAATTG
>JAMOTU010000011.1 GCA_027062165.1 Candidatus Altimarinota bacterium | reverse complement strand
CCCATCCAATGAAATAAAAATAGAAGAATTTATAAAATTATTGCCTAAAATTAAAGTGGATTGGAATAAATTTATAGTAGGAGATATACTCTCAACTGAAATTGAAATTTTTCCAAGTAGAAGTAATCCTGTATGGATTAAGAGGAAATAAATTCGAAAAGGAGAAAAGATGAAAATGAATAAAAATGAGATAATTATAAAAATTGAAGAAGGAATTCAAACTAAAGCGTTTAATGTAGAAAACATTATTCATAAGGATGCTTTTAATAGAGTAGTAGATTTAATTAACCAAAATCTTGATAAAGCAAAAAATTATAATCCTCGTAATAAAGAGGACTTAATAAATAACAGAATTCATAATACTATTACAATTAATGGTGAAAGAGGTGCTGGTAAGACAAGTTTTATGTTAAGTATAAAAAAAGAATATGAAAATAGTAATGAAGTTGAAGTATTAGGAATTTTAGACCCAACCTTAATTTCTACAAAACAGCATGTTTTTATTCTTTTGATTTCTATGATAGAAGAAAAAGTTTATGAAAAATTTAATGATAAATGCAGGGGTAAAAAATATGATGACAAATTTAAAAAATGGAAAGAGTCATTAGAGGAGTTAGCAAAAGGACTTAATCAACTTGATGGAGTGGGCAGTAACCCTTATGCACAAGATTTGTGGGATGATAGTGCTTTAGTAATGGCAAAAGGTCTTAGTATGGCTAAGGCTGGGAGAAATTTAGAGTGGAAGTTTCATAAATTTGTCTATGAAAGTTTAGAAATTTTAAGTGATAAAGATAATAAAAAAAATGCTTTTTTGCTTTTTATAGATGATATTGATACTGACTTTTCAAAAGGTTGGGATGTTTTAGAGGTTTTGAGGAAATATATTACAACTCCTCAAATTATTCCTATTATGGCTGGAAATTTTGAGTTATATGAGAATTTAGTAAGGAATAAAAAAAGTAAATTATTTACCAACTTGGTAGAATTTTATAATAATTTAAATAAATACTTAAATAAATCTTACATTGAAAGATTAAATAATTATGAAAATCAATTAAATGAATTAACTCAACAATATTTAATGAAAGTTATACAACCGATTAATATGATAAATCTTCATAAACTTTATTATTATTTAATTTATAAAAAAAAGAACATTTTTGTTGAAGATAAAAATAAAAAAATACAGTTAAAACAATTCATAGAAAATATTTTTAATACATTTTACAAAATAAATTATCCAGAATATATCAATATAATTACTAAATTGCCTTTGAGAACAATTTTTCAATGGTTATATTTTGCAAAATTATATATAAAAAATGAAAATACTAGAGCCTTTTTGGAAGCAAATAAAGATATCTTTATAGATAATTTTTTTAATTTAGGTATAACGAATGAATTTTTTGAAATTATTAAAACTGATTATGTTTTAGATGAATTTACAAATAAATTTATAAATTTAATAACTTTTGAAGATATAAAAGAGTTTAAGCCTAATTATATTAATACAGATTTAAATTTAGCTTTGATTATAGTACCTCAATTTTTAAATTTGCAAGATTATTTATATAATAAATTAGAATATGGAATAAAAGTTTCTTTACAATTTTATTTATTAGATAAGCTATTAATTTTAAAAAATAATCAGAACTTTCAAGATAATGTAAATTTATTAGCAATAAATAAATATTTATTGCTACATAATAGATTAAAAAATAGTTTAAAGATAATTATTAATCAAGGATTGAAAACAAATCTTGCAATCCAAATTTATAAAAACAAAAATAAAATAAATATAAAAGTTTTAAGAAAATACATTAAACAAAAATTTAATGATTCTAAAAAAGAAGAATTATTAGAAATAATTGATAAATATGAAGAAAATATTAAAGCTTTGAAAAGTAAAGAGAAAATAAGTAAAAATATAAAATTAGAATTAAATAATATGGCAAAATATTTAGATGATAGCATTAAAAATAATATAGAAACTATTAAAGCTAAACTTTTTGATGTTAACGAATTGACAAATTTTAAAGATAAATTGCCTATTTTTGGAGTAAAAAATATAAAAGGTACTCAAGTTGATTATTTTGTTTCACCTTTAAAAATAATTGCTTTATTTATAGATGTGCTAAGCTGTTTTGAAAATTATGAAAAAAAACATACACCAAATACCAAAGTCAAAAACGATGAACAAAAAGACATATTAAATATTAAAACTGAAATCAAAAATAAATTATATATATATTTAAATGATACTAATTGGATAATTATATCTGACCTATTAAGTGATGAAGAAGAAACTGAAAATGAAGATGAGACTTTAGAAATAAACGGCGATAGTTTTAATGATTTTATAGAGGAAATAATTTACTGGTATCAAGAAAATAGTGATATTTTAGATGAATTTAGAAAAAAATTTCATATTATTGAAAGTAGTAAGTTTTTTTATAACTTTTATAAAAAAATTGAAACTTTAAAAAAATCTTGTTGTATAACTGTGTCAGACTATATTAAAGTCACTTTATCAATTTTTATAAATGAATTAGTTAGTTTGTATTTATTGGATAAAAAAGAAAAGACAATAAAACAAATTTCATCTATAAAAAGTTTAAAAGAATTAGATTACAATTTAGACAAATTATATAATGATAAGAAAAAATGTATAATTGGAATATTTTATAATTGCCCAATTTTTAATTCTTATTTAAGAGAAAAAGAAAGTAATTTAGATAAAATCATATTGATTCAAGGCTAAAAAATGATTTCTTTTTCTCAGATTTCTCTTGACTCTTATCCTTTTGTTATTTTTTTTTCTTCTAAATGGATTATGAATGAATATATTAAAAATTTTGATAGTGTTAATGATGATAAAATAAAAGAAATTTTAATGCTTGAATGCAGGAGAATTAGAAAAGATTATCCAGATTATATCTATTCTCCGTATTTAGAAGATTTTAATAATTTTGAAAATTTTTTTATAAAAGGACTTGATAATTTATCTGATTTTTTTGAATGGAAATTTAATAATTTATGGATAAAATCACCTGAATTATTTGAAGAGTGGCAAAATATTATTACTTTTATATCTCCTCTTCTTCCAATTAGTTACTTTTTTTATAAACAAGGAATGGATGAGGGAGTTTTTTTTGATTATTTTAGAGATAAACATTCTTTATTGTTAGCTTATTATGATGCTTTTGTAGAGAGTGAGATTGTAGAAAATATTTGCGAACTTCACATTCACTTAAATGGAACAACTGAAAGTGATAAGGTTTGGATTGATGTATTAAAGAAGCCTTATGAGTTTTATAAAGACTTAGAAAAGGGATTTTCAAATAAATACGTAAAAAGACTTTTTCATCAAATTGATATAAATTTAGATGAAAAGAGATTTTTTAAATATTTGCTGTTTGCAAGAAATATTAGAGATTATTTACATTTAAAATATTTAGAGAAAATTAAAAAAGAAAGATTAGAAAAAATATATCCTTTAATTGATGATTTTTCAGTTTATGAGAAAATTGTCTCTTATGTTAATCATCCAATGGAAAGGATTCATGAAAACGAGAATGTTTTATTATTAGAAGGTCTTTTTTATTTTAAGATCTTTAAAATTTTTGATGGAATGAGTATAAATGACAAAAAACTATTTCATCTGTATCTTCTAATAAAATCAACTTTTTTAAGACTTCTTACTCAACAATTAGACCAATATGGGTTTGACCAGTTTCAATATATTACAATGAATGAGATGAGGGAGATGAGTGAGAAGTCTTATACTCATAGATTTAATCAATTAAATTCTTTTTATGATAAACAACTTCATCATTTAGAAGGAAGATTTGCCCCTAAAAGCGATGGAGTAAAAATGAAAAGACTAATTGATACAATAATTAAAGATTATGAAAAATTTAAAAATGATAAATCATACTCTTTTAGTTTGGTAGCTCATTTTATTAAAAAAAAGGATAAGCCAAATGAATATTATCCTTATAGATTTTATGAATTAAGAAATGATTTAAAAAAACAGGCAATTAATTTAATTTCAATTTTAGATTTAGATAATTATGAATATAGAGAGGAAAATTTTAGGTATAAAGATTATATAAAAGGAATTGATGCTGCAGCAAATGAATTGCATGCCCCACCTGAAGTGTTTGCGCCTATTTTTAGAATGATTAGTAGAAGATTTAGAGAAAAAAGCTTTTTAAAAGGCAATAACTATTTAGGAATAACATATCATTGTGGTGAAGATTTTGTTCATTTGATTTCCGGGATGAGGACAATTTTTGAAGCAATTAATTTTTTAGATATGAAAGAAAAGGATAGAATAGGTCATGGGACTGCTGTTGGAATAGACCCTAAAATTTGGCTTAATAAAATACCTTCAAAAATTAAAATTAAAAAAGGAGAATGGCTTGATAATTTAGTATTTGTTTATTATTTGATTACAAAAAATGGTTTAAACTTTAATAAAATACATATTTTAGAGAAAAATATAAGAAAATTTTTTAATGAAATTTATAGTGAAAGTCCAACTTTAGATGATATTATCAATTCGTATTTTTTAAGAAAATTAGACCCAGAGATTGTATTAAGAGAGGATTTGTCAAGCATAGCAAGCATGGATTTAGAGGAACTGGAATATGAAAAGATTTTAGGGTTTGCCCCCTCAAGCAATGAATTGAATTTATTTCGTTGGTATCATGATTTTGAGTGTTATAAAAGCTATAATGAAATAATAGAAATTGAAACGGATTTTTTTGATCTAAAAATTTTAAAAGAGTTTCAAGAAATAATGCTTAAAGAGATTAATTTAAAACAAATAGCAATAGAAACTATGCCTACAAGCAATCTAAGAATAAGCTTTTATGAAAATTATGAATCCCATCATATATTTAGATGGCTAAATGAAGTGAGAAATAAACCTGATGTTGTGATTTGTTCTGATGACCCGGGAATATTTGCAACAAATTTAAGAAATGAATATTTACATGTTGCAAGGTATTTAAAAGATAAAAATGATTTAGAAAAAATAGCAAGAAATAGTAGAATATATAAATTTTAAGGAGAGAGTATGAAAGGTGGATTGAATTATAATGAGACAAAATTTGTAGATGCAAAAGTAAAAAAATTAATTGAGTTAATTACAAATCTTACTCTTACGATACCACCACATCAAAGGGATTATTCTTGGCAAGATGAAGAAGTTGAAGAGTTTTTAGAAGATGTAGAGTATTTAATATCGCAAGATTTTAATAGCATAGAGGCGATGCCTCATTTTTTAGGTTCGTTTGTATTTATAGAAAATCAAGATGATAAAAGTTTTGAGATAATTGATGGTCAACAAAGAATTACTACAACTATGTTATATTTCAACGCAATTAGATTGTTGGCAAAAAAGTATTTAAATAATCCGGATGAATATAATATAATTGTTGCAAGGACAAACGAATATATTTACAAAAGTAGACCGGGGCAAGCGATAGAAACTAGACTAACATTAGGTAGGACAAACGAGTTTTTTAATAAAATTTTAAAAGCGGAAAATATTGAAGAAATTAGCGAAATTTATAATTTACATAACAAAAGAGATGTAGATGTAAATCTTTTTAATGCTTTTAAAAAAATTTATATGCATATTGAGAATAATCTAAAGGATAAAGTCTTTGAAAGATTATTAAAGTATGTTGAAGCAGTCCAAACTATGATGGTAGCAATTGAAATTGTCGTCCAACAGCCGGGAGTTGCTTATATTGTTTTTGAAACATTAAATGCAAGAGGAAGAGAATTAAGTGCGGCTAATTTAATAAAAAATGAGTTGTTAAAAGTAGCTACTGACCAAAATAGTTTTGATGAAGTATTAAAGATATGGTCTTCTATGATTGAAGAAATTACTCAATATGAAAAAGCAGATGTTACTGACTTTTTAATTAATTCGTTTTGGTCTAATTTTAGATATATTCCTCAAAGTAATTTATTTAATGAAGTTAAAAAATTATTGAATGATAAAAAAGCTATTGATTACGCAAAATCAATAGAAGCCGATTATATAAACTACTTAAAAATTGCAAGTTTTAACAAAAGTGAGGATAAAAAATTTACTAAAAAAGTAATAGAAACATTAGACGAATTAAATAACTTTTTAAATATCAAAAGAATTTATCCTATTTTATTAGCAGGTGCAAATAAAACTACTTCCGAAGAATTTGAAGAATTGGTAATTAAAAGCGTTAATTTTGCTTTTAGATATAAAACGGTTTTAAATAAATCTGCCGATACTTTGGTAAAGTTAATTTCTGATTTATCTGTAAAATTAAGAAGAGAAGAAATTGATTTAAAAAGAGTATATGAAAAATTTAGAGAAGAAGCGAGTGATAGCGATTTTAAAACCGCTTTTGTAGATTTTAGACCAGGTACAAATAAATTAGGGTTTTACGTAATTAAAAAAATTGAAGATTATTTATCAAAAGGTCAAGGAATAAGAGTTTTAGACCAATCACCTACCCAACATTTAGAACACATCCTTCCCAAAAAACCAAATTCAATAGATTGGCCTCATATTTATAATAGCGATGAAATAGATGACAGATTTAATATTTATGTAAACAAAATTGGTAATTTAACGGTATTGGAAAAAGATATAAATCAATATATTAAGAATAGGTCATTTAATTTTAAAAATTCAAATAATGAGAAAAAAGATTATCAACATTCTTTATTAAAATTACCAAAAGAGATTCAAAATTATTTAATAGATGATAAATGGAGTTTTGAATCTATTGATAAAAGAGGAGAGGCTTTGGCTGATTTAGCTGTTAGAGTTTGGAGTATTTAAAAACTCCTCTTTAATCCATTCAAAAATATTACTGTTTTGGTTTAAAGAAGAAGTTAGAATTTCAAAGCCTCTTTGGGCGTGAAGTTCGAGATATTTTTCTAATTCTTTTTCATTTTTAAGTTCAATATTGTCATTATTAGCTATCATTAAGGCAATTATATCGGTATAATCGCCTTCACTTTTTCCTTTGCCTGTTATTACTTCAAGAGAATACGTTTTTCCGTCTTTAAAGGACAATTTTTTCTTTTCAATGGGTTTATTAATAGATAAAGAAATAAATATTGCAAATCTAATAGTTAGCCATTTTGGGTCGTTTGTGGCATGAATTAGTTTTGCAACTTTTGGGATGCTTTCTTCTATGAATTTTGTTGTTCGCATTTTTTAACCTTTGGTAATGAGGGAGTTAAGCAATATCTGTCTGAAATGTGATTTTCTAAAAGTTTGAATTCTTCCGCTCTAAGTTCGCTTGGAGTAGGAAGCATTATTACCTGTTTTGAAGCATTAGGGTAGAATTCTTTTAGAATTAGTTTTTGGTTTTCGATATCAAGTCTTCCAAGTGGTGTGTCGATTACCATTGGAATATTTTTCCCTAAATATTCGCTTACTCCCCAAATTAAAGAAGTGGCAATAATTTGTTTTTGCCCGGAAGAAGCTGAAAAGACGGAAAGTTTTTCATTGTTTTCATTTATTAAATAAATGTCAAATTCATCGGTTAACGCAATTTCTTTAATTTTAAAGTTATCTTTTTTAAGCTTTTGAAATTTCTCATTTATTAATTTTTGAAGTTTTGGTCTTTTTTTTGATTTAAGAGATAGTTTTATCTCTTTTAACGTATTTAAGCTATTATTAACGGTATTTATTTTTTCTTGGATTAATCTATTTTTAAACTCTATTTTAGAGATTTGTCTTAACTCTTTTTCAATTTTTATCAATTTTTCTTTACTGTTAAAAAGGTCATTTTCTAAATTTTTTATATTATTTTCCAACTCAAATATCTCTTTTTGAATATTATAAATTTCTTCAAATAGGTCAGTTTCTGATGCTTTTGATTTTTCTATTTCTTCAATTTCAAATTTTAAACTACTTAGTTTACTTAGTAATTCATTTAAATCTATTTTTTCAAAGTTTAGTAAAGGCAAAATATTGCTACTATTAATAAAACCTTTTTTTTCTTTTAAAAACACTTCATCAAAAATCTTTTCGATTTCTTTGTTGTTTTCTTTGATTTTTTTTAGAAATTCTTCTTTTTTTCGAATTAAAATATCTTTATTAACCCCTAAATCATCGTAATTTTTAATATCTTCTTTCATTTTTTCTAAAAGTGATGGATTTAAAAGTAAAGGTAGTTTATAAAGAATAATTTGTTTAAATTCATTAATTAACTTTTCAAATTTTTCTTTCTTTTTTGAAAATTTTTTTTCTAATTTTTTAATTTTGGAAGATTTGTTTAAAAAGAACTTTTCTTCTTTTTGTTTTTCTTTTAACATTTCTTTTAAAGAATTGTAATTATTTTCTAAGCTTTTTATTTTTCTTTCTAAGTTTTCTTTTTCTTTTTCTAATTTGTTAAGTTTTTGTAAAGTGTTTTCATCTAAACATTCTTTTATATATCTTTTTAACAAAATTTCTAAATCTTGAATCGTTTGGTCGTATATATCAAGTTTTAATACCGATTCAAGCATTTTTTTAAACTCTTTATTTTCAAAATTTGCTATTTCTTGAATTTTTTCTCCATCAAAGAAAAAGAACTTATTTAAACTTTTAGGAAAATAACTTTCAATAATTTCCTCTGCTTCTAAATCAAAAAATTGTTCATCTTCAATTATAAGAGTTAATTTTTCATCATTATTAAATTCTCTGATTATTTTAAATTCATCTGTTTCAATTTCAATTTTAGCATTACGTTTATTTTTAGTAATTAACCCTTCAAAATTTTCATTTCCTTTTATAAACTCATGCTTAGATAGATATTTATTACCAATTTTAAGTATATCTTTTGTAATGCCGTGAAATCCGATTTTTAAAGCGTTAATAAAAGAAGTTTTACCAAAACCGTTTTCACCAATGATAAGGATTATATTTTTATTTCCTTCAGTCGAAAAAGAAAATCTATTTACTCCTTCATAAAGAAAAATGTTTTCTAATGTAATGTTTTTAATTAACATTTATTTTACCTTTGGCAAAGCTTGTTATTAATTCATCTAAATCTTTAAAAATATTTCTTCTAATTAATCCTTTTGAGTTATATTCAATTTCAAGAAGCTTATTTATAAAGTTTGGAGTTAAGTTATGTTTAAATGCTAATTCTTTTTCCTCGTCTTCTAATGCGTTAAAGGAATAATAATTAATATCTCTTCCAAAATTTTTAGCAATTTCTATAGCACTATTTAAAAAGTCACCATCATTTTCCCATTCATACTGTATTTGAATTATTTCTTCATCCAAAATAAGTTTTTTTCCGTTTAATTTATCTTTTAATTGATTTTCTATTTCAAGTAAATTTTGTAACAATTCTCTTCTAACTTCCATAGTATAAGGGCCTAAACCTTTCTCACCACTACGTCTTCTTTTATTTCTTTTTGTTGGATCGTTTCTATATTTCAAAAGTTTATTTCTAAATTCATTAAGTGGTTTCATCCACTCTTCCGTATATAGCATATTTTCCATTGATTTATCTTTGTTTACAACCGTACACACCCAACATCCAAATCTTGTTTTACCACAACTTGGGTCTTGTGGATTTAAAGCAATATTACAATCCGCTTCACCACTGCCTTTATCATATAGTTTCATCATGTCCTCGTGCGAACCCCAAGGGGCTTTATTAGAAGATAAAAAAGTCCAAACTTCTTCATTTGTCCATTCTTTTATAGGAGAAAAAGTAAAAGCGTTTGGGACGTTATTATGCTTAGTGAAGCCTCTAAAATTTAATTCTCTTTTTTCTATTGATGTCTTTCTTGTGTTTGATTCAGCCTTTCTAACTCCAAGAAGCATTACAATAGATTTATATTTATTTGCTAAAGAAGTTAAATATTTGGTTGCCGGTTTTATTTTTAGCCTTTCTGTACACCATCTGAATGAGGTGTTTGGTGCAGGGTAGCCCTTTCCAAGTAAAAGACTCCAAAAGCTTTCTTTAATTTCAGGTTTTAATATTTTTATTTCTATATTTAATTTTGATTTCTCAATAAATTTTTGAATTTGTGCTATCTTTTTATAAAAATAATCTGTAATAACTGGCATTTCCACTAAGGTATCACTTGCAACAATAAATACTTTTTTTCTTTTTTCAGGAGGTAATTCAAAAAGCATTTCTATTGTAAGATGCAATACTGTAGTAGAATCTTTTCCACCGGAAAACGTAACAACCCACGGACGTGAATCTTTTAAGAATTCTTCTTTCATTATTTTTTTTGTTTTTTCTGTTAAATCATTTAAAAAAAGCATAAAAACCTTTCTTTTAAATTCCTATAGGAACTTGATTGTAAGTATAACATAATTTAAACTTTTAATAAATAAAAAACTTAACGGGTAAGGTAAAATTTTGGAAGAAGTATATAAAAAAATAGGTAAAAATGTAAAAAAAATAAGAGAAAGTAAAAAAATTTCTCAATTAGAACTTGCAGAAATGATAGGACATAAATCAACCACGATTATTGCACAAGGAGAATTAGGGAAAAAACATTTTAATATTGAACATCTCTATAAAATTTCAAAAGCTTTAAAAGTTTCTTTATGCGATTTTTTTAAAGGAATCGAGTAAAGTTAGTTATTAATTTTTAACTACTCTGAAAACAATTTTATATTTATAATTTCAATTTCATTTTTATTTATACTTTCTAAAATAAACTTTTCATTTTCCTCAGGATATCTGAGAGGATTTGCGACAAGTTCGCAATCTTTTAATTTTTTGTATCTTTTAGCATGAATATGTCCAAAAATCCAAAATCTCGGTTGAATTTTTTTAATTATCTTTTCTCCGTAATCTACGTAAAAGTAACAATCTCTTAAATCTGAATTATCAAAAATCTTTATCGGTAGAATATGCGTAACAATAACGTTGGCATAGTCTAAACTTTTAATTTTTTCGTATTCTTTTTTATAAAGTTTGAAAGTGTCAAAATTATATTTAATTGGGTAAAAGTCATATGGTAACACTATTTTATAGCCGTCTCTTCTATCATAAATATACTTTAAATCATTCATATAATTAGTCCAATGTTTTAAAGACGATACATTATACCAAAGCCCGCTTCCCCAAAATGTAATTCCCTTATACATAATCTTTTGTCTGTCTAAAAAGGTAACGTTTTTAATACTTTTAATCATTTCTTTAAATTCATTTAGTCTATTAAAAGAATTGTAGTTATATTTTTCCTTATATTGAGAAGAAAGTAAATACAAATCGTGATTTCCCCAGGTAATGAAAATCTTTTCGTAAAATTGACTTAAAAGTTTAATTAAATACGGATTATCATCGTTATAATGTCCGATATCTCCTGCAACTACTAAAATTTCAAAAGTTTTATTCCTTTTGCTTTTTATTAACTTTTCTACAAAAGCTTCCGTTTTTACTCTGTTAAACCTTGCATAAAAATCCAAATGAATGTCGCTAATAATATCAATAATCACATAAGCTCTTTATTCTATATCATTAATTTACTTAATATATATCTGTCCGCAAAAAAACAGATATCTATTTCGTCTTTTTGTAATTTTTCGTTTTCTTTAACAATACCAATAATTTCTTTTTTGAGCAAATACTTAAAATATTTTTTATGGAATTTGCTTTTTGGCATATTTTTAACTTTTTCATTTCTGCTTTTATTATAAAAATAATACTAATTCTCATATATTCATAGCCTTTATAATATAGCTATAAGGAACCAAAGATTTAATTTGCTTTTTTATATATGAAAAAAGAATTTCTGTAACTTTTTTTTCTAATTCTTCTATCGTTTTAAATGTTATATTCTTTAAAAATTTCTTTATATCTTCAAATCTTCTTTCCTGTGGATTGGGAGCAAAAATAATTTTGTGTCTACTCAAAAAAATTTAATAAAATTAATATATGAAAGGAGGCTCTTAATGAATAGAGAAATGATAAAAGAATTAATATCAAATATGGATTTAATTAAAGAATTAGACGAATATGGGAAAAATAAGCTTGCTACATTAATGGAAGAGTTATTGATTGAAATAATGGGCAAAGAGAGATACGAATATTTACTTGAAAATCCAAAAGATAAAGGAAACGGAAGCTATAAAAGAAACTTAAATACCGGACTTGAGAAATTGGAACTTGAAGTTCCTTTGGACTTGAAGCGGAGAATTTCGCTCTAATCTTTTACCTCCGAAATATCAGAGGTATGATGAGAGTTTTGAGGATTTAATTTTTTCATTTTTAATCAATGGAGATTCCAAACAGGAAATTATATACAAAATGAAACTAAGAGGTCTGAATTTTAGTGAAAAAGCGTATGATGAAATATTCGAATATATTAAAAATCAGTTTATTGAATTCAAATCCAAAGAATTGCAAGAAAATTATTACTTTATCTACATAGACGCGTATCACTGTATGGTTAAGGATTTAAAAGACAAAAGAGTAAAAAAAGCTGTTGTTTATACGGTAGTTGGAATTGATACGAATGCACAAAAGTCCTTACTTGGATATTACTCTTTTTTCGGAAATGAAAATAAATCAACATGGATGGAGGTTTTTCAGGATTTAATCAACAGAGGATTAAAAAGAGCTTTAATGTTTATCTCTGACGATTTTAAAGGTATCTCAGAAGCTATAAAAGCTTATTTCCCATATTCGGATATTCAGAAATGCACCGTTCATTTATCAAGAAACGTTTATAAGCATATGAAAAAAGAAGATGCATCATATGTAAATAAAAAATTTAAAGAAATCAAATATTCTTGTGATACTTATGAAAAGGGTTTATCTATTTTTCAAATTGAAATAATTGATAAATTTAAAAATCAATATCCAACTTATACCAAATACCTTAATTCAAAAAAAGAAGAATTCTTAGCTTTTTTAAAATATCCCGAAACTATTAGAAAACTTATAAACTCAACAAATGCAGTAGAATCTGTTCATTCTACCTTTAAAAGCAAAGGCTTAAAAAAAGTGGATTTTTTCAGTCTATGGATATATTAAACGTAGCTCTTTTTATTGTTACTGACAAATTGCATAAAACATGGAAAATCAACCCTCTTATCAAATCCAAAAGATATGAATTAAAACCAATTGTTTGTTTCTAAATTTGATTTTGGAGTTGATGTATGAAAATTTTTTGCTATAATATCCCAGACACAAAATTTTGAATATGTCTCTGTGGATTTAACTCTGGTGAATATGGAGGAAGATACTCAATTTTTATATTTTTAGGGACTTTAAGTTGTTTAGATTTATGAAAACTTGCATTATCCATTATTAAAACTATATTATCATTTTTAAATTCTTCACTTAAATTTCTTAAATATTCATTAAAACAAACACTATCTAAATGCGACATATACATTG
>JAMOTU010000010.1 GCA_027062165.1 Candidatus Altimarinota bacterium | reverse complement strand
TGCTATTTTGTGCTATTGATTAGATAAGCCTTCTTTTGTTATAGATCTTTATACTTACAAAGTTTTGTATAAAAATATTTTTAGACAATATTATAAAGATTTTAAGTTTTTCAAAAAAGACTATTCATATGACAAACTTCAAAATTTGATAGAAAATATTTTAAAAGATTTGAAAAAAGACGATATTTTCTGGTATAAAAATCTACATTGAGCTTTTGTTGAAGAAGGAAAGAAGTTGAATTCAAAATAGTTGAAATAAAAATATAATCATATCGTTGAATTTTTCTTATCATTTATTCATTTATTTTCTATATTTTATATGTGAATTTTGATAACGCATTTTCATCTGATGAATAATATATGATTATTATAATGAAAAAGCACCATTTGAAATGATTAAAATGTTTTATTATTGAAAACCTATTTAATTTCCATACACAAAAGTGTAAACAACTCGTTTAATTTTTACAATTTATATTTTTATAAATTATATTTTTGTATGAAAATGGTTAGAAAATTGCTGATTAGATTTATTTTTATTTTAATTTTCTTGTTTGTTATGTTTTTTTCAATTAATTTTTTTACAACATATAAGTTAAATTTTTCTAAAAATTCTTATAGACATCAGATTTATAAAAGTTTGTCAGAAGTAGATTCAAGAATTGTTAATCGAGCATTGAAAATTGAGGATAAAAGATTTTATTTGCATCGGGGTGTTGATTTTGTAGCACTAGCAAGGGCAATATTTGAAAATATAAAAAATTGAGAAATTGTTCAATGAGCTTCAACTATTGATCAACAAGTGATAAAGTTAAATGAACAAAATTTTAAAAATAGATGATTTAAAACAAAAATTTTTGAAATTTTAAAAACAATTAATTTAAATTTTCATTATTCCAAAGATCAAATTTTACTTTATTGGATAAATAATTTAGAGTTTTTGCATCAAATTAAATGATTTAGATCTGCTTGTAAAATTTATTTTTGAAAGGAATGTAAAGATCTTTTTGATTCTCAGCTTTTATTTTTGTTTTCTTTATATCAGATTTGAAAAGATCCTTTCAAAGAAAGGAATTTTGTTTTAATAAAAAAACATAGTCAAAATTTGTGTCGGAAAGTTGAAGATAACAAAATTTTATGTAAAAATATCTTACAGCTTCCTCCTGAAAGTGTAAAAGATTTGGGATTTTATCTACATAAAAATTATTTTTTAGAAGAATTTTCGAAATTATATCCTGGCAAATTACAGCTAAAGAAAGATTTATACAATAAAATTGAAAAAATTGTAGATGATACTTATGATTTTAGATCGACAATGTGATTTCAGGATTGTTGTATAATTGTTATGAATTGAAGTTGAAAGGTTTTATCTATGAATTTGTGTAGAAAACCAAATGATTTAACTTCTTCCGGATATAGTTGGGTAAATTGATGTTTAAGAAAGAGACAAACTGGTTCTGCTATTAAACCATTTTTGTATATTTTTGCTATGTGGAAGCTTTGATGGGATGAAAATACTATTGTGCCTGACAAACCTTTAAAGTTTATTTTAAATTGAAACAAACTTTATATTCCTAAAAATTTTGATTTAAAATATCATTGAGATGTTCCTCTTAAGATAGCTTTGTGAAGTAGCTTGAATGTTCCAGCAATTTATACTTTAAATAAAGTTGGGGTACAAAGATTTTTAAATTTTTTAACAGATTTGAGAGTTAAATTGGGAGAAAATAAAGAAAAAGTTTTTAAGGATTTGATAAAATTTAATTCAGAAAGACTTTGACTTTCAGCAGCATTATGAACTTTTGAAATGTCTCCGTATGAATTTGCTAATTTACGAAGAATATTTTTGATTTATAAAAATTTAGAAGATTTACCATCATCTGCTGTAAGTCAAGTATACGATATTTTGTCGGATAATAAGAATAGAGTTTTGTCTTTTTGAATTGATAATTTATTGGATATACCTTGATGGGCAGTTAAAACTTGAACATCAAGACATTTTATAGATTGATGGACATGTTGAGTTAATCGCGATTTAGATTTAATAGTTTGCGTTTGGGTATGAAATTATAATTGATCTCCTATGAAATGAAGTTGAATTCAAACAGCAGGGTATTTGTGGAATCTAATAGTTAGTCAATTGTCTAACTAGTTATAAAAGCATCGCAAGAAATAATTTTTAGTTTTATATTGATTTTAAATTTTGAAATTTTAATAAGTATTATAATTTTATATTTTAATTTTAACCAGATGAAAAAGTTTTTTGACCAAGTTTTTTCTAAGATTTGAATAAGTAATAAATCAAGAAAAAAAATTTTTTCTTATAGTTTGATGATTAGTAGTATTTTATGGATTATTTTTTATTTATTTTTATTTTAAGAAATTATATTTTCAACAAAGCGTTGATACTCAAAATAATAAGTCTACAGAAAATATCTCTACTAAGATACAATTCAAAAATGGATCATCAGTTAGTAAAGTTGGTTGAGAAAAAAATAATTATTTTGCTTTTTTAGGAGATATTGAAAAAATAAAATTAAATAGGACTTCCTTAGTATTTCAATTGAGTGTAGAAAAAGATCAGTTTTTATATAAAATTTGGGATAAATTTAAAAAAAATAGATGGGATAAACAAGTTAAATTTTATGATATTTTATACAATACTTGAAGCCTGGTTTTGTCAGGTGTAGTTAAAAGTTCTCCTCAAAATATAGTTTTTTATACTTGAAAAGTTCAATTTCTTACGATTGATGAACATAAAAGTTGAATTCAAAAACTTAATTTTATTATTTTCTGACATTGAAAAGTAGCTATTTATTTTCCTTTTTCTTATACACTATGAAAAATTTGAAAAATAAATACTTGAGATATTGTTGTTTTAAACTTTTATCCAACTAGATTTTTCAAATTTGCTGATATTTATCTTTCAGGTTATAAAATTGATAATATCAAGTTTTTTGTAAATAAAAATTTGTATAATCTTCATCCTTTATTTAGGGATAAAATTGTTGAAATTCAGTTTTTTAAAAACAATTTTAAATGAAACTGATTAAATTGAAATATAAATTTTTTCAAAGTTATTTGAAAAAAATGTTTAACTTGAAAAGATTTGTCTCAATTTGGCTTGAAGACTTGATGAAAAGATGAAATTTTTGGTATAAAAATTTGAAAATGTGTTTCTAAATTAAATATAAATTACAAATTAGAAAATTTAACTTGAAAAGAGCAAATTCAATTTAAGATACCAGAAAAATGAGAGTATTTTATAGCTTTTAAAGATAAACGAAATTATCCTTATATTTTAAAGTTTGAAGTTCATGATAAAGTTACTTATTTTCGTGATATAGATTCTGATAATTTAACTTTGTGTATAAATACTGACTTTCCTATAAAATATTCTAAAACTTTTTCAAATTTCAAAAGTTTTTTTAGGCCTTATGAGATAACTAAATTTGATGTGGTAGATTGTGATTTTGCTATTCGTTATTATATACCTCCAAATAAGCTATTTTCAGGTTATGTTGATGTACCAACTATTGTTTGAGATATAAGAGTTCCTATTTCGGTTAAAATATCAAAAATTCCTAATAAATTTAAATATGCTAGTATTTATGCTGATAGAGTAAATGTTTTACCAGCAAAAGGTTATTGGTGATCAAAGATAAGAATTTGATTTAAGAATATTACTTGATTTGATCTTTATTTTCAAAAATGTAAATTAAACTTAAAGCCAAATTTAACTTGACGATGATCTATGAAAATAGATGAATACTTTTTTGACTGTGGTTCTGGAAAAGTTATTCATAAATTTTATTCTGTGAAAGACTTTAAATACTGGAAGGAATATCAAATTGATTATGATTTACCAAAACAAGTTAAAAGTTGGAATTATTTTAGAGTTTCTTTTTATAAAGATTTTAGAGCTTCAAAATTTTTTAAAAGGACTAATATTTGAGATTTTGTAAAAGTTTCTGTCGGTGATTGAAAATTTAATTATTTGGTATTTTTAAATTATTTTGATAGTTGATCACCAGTTACCGGTTGAAGTTTAACTGTTTATAGGTTAGACAAAAATTTTAAATTAAAGAAGATAAAAGAGATTGCTATTAAAAACTGACAAGTTAAATTTATGTTATCTTGAGATGGTTATGATAATAGACCTTTAGTTTTGTATTATAAAATTTGAGATGATGAAACATTCTCTGTAATTTCAAAAGATTGATATCCTCGGTGGTATTTAAAGGATGCTTATAAAGATTTTAATTATATTTCTTATATTAATTGATATGATATTTGACAGAAGAGTTATTGGTTTTGGAATAGTCTGAAAAATATAAAAATTTACTGATATACTGATAGAGGACTTTATAAACCTTGAGATGATATATTTTTTGCTTGATGGGTTAAAGATGTAATTAATCCAAATAAGACAATGACTTGATATGTAATTGTAAAGTTGAAATTAAGAGGTGAGGATATAGAAAAAATAAAAATTGAAAAATTAGACGAGTATTGAGGTTTTAAATGAAAATTTACTTTATCAAAAAGTGCACAACTTTGAACTTATCAAGTTGAATATATATATACAGATAAAATAAGATATTCTCATGATATTAAAGTAGAAGAATATCAAAAACCTACATTTTTTATAGATGCAAAGCTTTTAAATCAGAACAATAACATATTTTTAAAAATAAAACCACAATATTATTTTTGACAAATTTTAAAAGATTATGATTTGAAGGTTAGCCGGTATGTAGAAGCAAAAGATTATTGTCGGCGGTGTCGGTGGCGGAATGAAAAAGATTTTTATTATAATTGGGTGTTTCAAAATAGTTTTTCTACTTGATGAGATTATAAGTATAACTCTGTTTCAGGTGATGCAGTATTGAAAATAATCGATTTTAATATTTTTAAAAATTTATGATATAAATTTAAATTTAGAGCAGATATTAAAATTAAGGATAATGCTACTGATGAGACACACTTCGAGACTGTTTATTTGAATATTGATCCTATTGTTTTTGTGGGTCTTTCATGACAACCAGTTGAACGATTTTATAAATCTGATTTAAAAGATGGTATTGTTAAAATTAGTTGAAATATAAAAGATTATAATAAAGTTAAAAATTTGATAGATAAAACTAAGTTTATTGTATATAAAAGAAATTTTTGATATTCAGAAGAAAAATGAGTAGATGGTAATTACTATTATGTGAATAATTATAAATTTGTTGTTTATAACTCTGGATATATTGCAGTTAATAAACAAGGAAATTTTAATATTTGATTTAAAGTAAATGGTCCTTGAGAATATTTTGTTAGAGTGATAGTCTATGATAAAAATAGCAAGGTTTTAGGTGAGGTCCAAAAAAGAATTTATTGGTATGATTTTGAAGGATATGACCGGTGGTATATGTGAGATCAAAAAAATAATTTTGTTTTGAATGTTCAAGTTCCAAAAAAAGAATATAAATTATGAGAAAACATAGAGATTAATATAAATCCTTATATTAAATGATCATATATAGTGTTAACTGTTGAAAGATGAGATAATATTTTAGATGTCTACAGATTTAAATTAAACTGACAAAAAATAACTATTCCAGTAAAGAAAAATTACTATCCTAATGTTAATATTTCAGTAATTCAATTGGTATGAGAAAATCTATCAAAACAAAATATTTTTAAGACAGTTAGACCATCGGAACCAAGATTTTATGTTTGATATGCAAATGCTGATATTTCTCAAGATTTGGTAAAACTTAATATAAAAATTGATTTTACTAAAAAAGTCTATAAACCTTGAGAAAAGTTTGAATTTACTATTTATACTACTGATGCTCAAGGAAATCCGGTTGATGCAAGACTATCTGTTGCAATAGTTGATAAAGCTTTAGTAGACCTATATGATTTAATAAAAAAACCTATACCATATTTTTATAACAAAGTTTGAAGTTTTGTTAACAATTTTTCTTCTTGGAAATTACTTTATCAAGCTTTAAGAGTATTTACTGCAGAAGGAACTAAATGATGATGAGGAGGAGTATTTAATTTGATTAGTTTAAGAAAAAAGTTTTATGATTTAGCATTTTGGAGATGATGAGTTTATACCAAAAACTGAAAAATTACTTTGGAGACTACATTGCCTGATAATACTACTACTTGGATGATAGATGTTATATGAATAACTAAAGATTTGAAATTATGAACACAAAGAGCCTATTTTAAAGTAGCAAAACCTTTAATGGTTCAAGTAAATTTGCCTACTTTTGTAACCGTTTGAGATGAGCTCAGAATACCTGTTTCTGTAGAATGAAGTGATCTCAATTGACAAAAAATTGATTTAAAATTTGAAATTGGATTTGACAGCTGAGAAGTTATTAACTGGCAAAAAGTTTGAGATGTAAAAACTAGTGCCGGTAAAGTAAATTATTTTGATATAACGCTGCCTTATGATAAATTTGATTCTGAAAAAGTGCGGTTTAAAGCTATAGCAACAAATTGAAAATACAGTGATTGAGTTAAACTTTGGATACCTTTAAGAAAAAAAGGTTTTAGGCTCAGTAAATTCTATTTTACTTGATGAAAGTATGGAAATTATAATTTTACATTTGAAACTTGAGTTGTAAAAGCAGTTTATGAATTTGCTGTTTCTAAATTGCCAATACAAGCTTTTTTTAAAGCTTTTAATCGGCTGCTACACTATCCTTATTGATGTACAGAGCAGCTAACTTCTGGTCTTTATCCAATACTAGTTGCTTCGTATCTAAATGAAAATAAAATTCCTTTGGGTGATATTGTAAAAGATTGAAAAGTTAAAATAAAGTATAAAGGATATGTAGATATCAAACAAGTGGTAGAAGAAACTATCGAAAAAATATTTAGAAATCAAAAATCTAGTTGAGGTTTAGGTTATTGGCCTAATGAAGAAGAAAATGCCAATCCAATTCTTTCTGCTTATGTATATTGAGCATTAAAATTGGCACAAAAGCAATGATTTAATGTACCAGTTGAAAAACTAAATAAATTAGAAAATTATTTAAATAATTTGTGAAATCAAAGAGATGTATTTTTATATTATTTATGGGTAAGGACTGTATTAGGAGAGCCAATAAACAAACCTCTTTTTGAGTCTTTAATTTCTAAATGAAATTTAAATTTAGCAGAAAAAGTTTTAGCTTTTGCAATTTATTCTAATTTATGAGATGACCCGAAAGCTTTAAAATATAAAAAGCAGATCGATTTTTCATCTGATTATAAACTATCAGATCGGTATTGGACTTTCTTAGATAAAGATATTTTGAAAGCTATTTATTTAAGATGACTTTTGAATTTTAAAGATAAAAAATTTGATAAAGAAGTTAATGATTTAGTGCTTTACTTTTTATCAAGTAGAAATTCTGATTGAGTATGGTGACGGTCCACACAAAAAAATGTTCAGATTCTTTTAGCATTATGAGATTATTTGAGCAAAAAATTTAAAGTTGCGAATGTTATAAAATGTAAGGTAAATATAAATGATGTAGTAAAACAAATACAATTTGAAAATACATATAAATTTAACATTAATTTCCAAGATATTAATACAATTAAGGTAAAATGGGATTGTAGTGATGATATTTTAATCGATCAGAAAGTAAATTATGTTCTGAAAGATTTAAATTATATAAAAAACCAGTTACATAATTTAACTGGTGTTAGTTGGACTTATACTTGAGGTGAAAATATATGAGATGTTGGTATTTGGAGGTGAACTTTTAAAACTTTAACAGAGGCTAATCAGTTGGCTGTTGAATTTTATATACCTTCAACTTATAAGTTTTTAAATACTATTTCTAAAAAGAAAAATAATTGATGTGATGGACGGTGATGTCGCGATTTACCAATTGAAATTAATTGAAGTTGTAGACGGCATTTAAAACATTATGAGATAAGGTTTGATAGATTATTTTTATACTTTGATAGATTAAATATTTGAGAAGGTAATTGTATTGTTAAAATAAAAACTATTAAAGCTTTTAATTGAAAAGCAAATTTAATGCCTGTTCATATTTGGGAAATGTATAAGACAAAGGTGTGGGGAATTTGGAGAAGGTAAATTTTAAGATTAAAAGATTTTATCTATAAATTGATTTAAAACTGGATATTTTTTATTTCTTGAAAATAAATAAATTTATAGTATACTATAAATATAGTTTTATATTTTTTTATTGTAGTATGAATGAAAGAAATAATATCTGAAATTTTTGAAAAAGAACAGTTGATTTTAAAAAAAATAAAAAATCAAGATTTAATAGAAAGACATATAAATTTGTTTGGTTTTAGGATAGAATGAATAGTTTGATTAAGATGAATATGAAAAACTACTTTCTTACTTCAGAAAAGAACAAAGACTCCAAATAGTATTTATATTAGTTGCGATGATATTGTTCTGAAAAGTGTTAATTTTTTTAATTTAGTAAAAGAAATAAGAAAGGCTTATAATATAAAGACTTTTTTCATAGATGAATTACAATTTTTGGAAGATTGGAGAAATGTTTTGAAAAATATATATGATTTTTTGGATGTAAAAGTTATTTTTTCAGGTTCTAGTTTGTTAAGTTTAATTTCAGGTTCTGTAGATTTATCAAGAAGAGTATTAATAAATAAGATTTTTCCTTTTACTTTTAGAGAATATGAAAAATTTTTGGGTAATGATTTGCCTAGTTTAAAGTTTGATGAAATTTTAAATAACTGTTTTGATATTGCAAGGGAAATATCTTCTGATATTTCTTTAATAAGATTTAAAGAGTATTTAGCTCATGGGCAGTTTTGATATTGGTTTGAAGTAAAAGATGAAAAGATATTTTATCAATTGCTTTTAAATAGTTTAAGAAAATCAATATATGAAGATTTGCCTCAAGTAGTAGATATCCATACTTCTAATTTAAAAAATTTAGAAAAGTTGATATTGTATCTGGCTAACTTATGAACTAGTGAAATATCGGTTAATAGAATGGCTAAAAAGATTTGAATTAATTATAATACTTGTTTAAATTATCTAAAATTTTTAGAAGATTTATGATGGATTATATCAATGTCTAAATGGTGAACTATATCAGATAATTTGAGGAAAGAAAGGAAGTTTTATTTTTCAAATACCAATATTTTATATGCTTTGAAGAGTTGATTGGAGAAGTATGATTCTTTTGTAGGCAAAGTTAGAGAAAGTTTTTTTGTGTTCAATTTGATGAGAATAAAAGAGAAATATTGATTTGATGTATATTTCAAAACTCATACAGATTTTGTAGTAAAATATAAAGATAAAGTTTATGAATTTGAAGTATGATGAAAGAAAAAGAAAAGAAGTGATGTTTTTGTAGTAAAAGATGATATATTAATATGAAATAAAAATGAAATTCCTCTATGGATATGGTGATTAGTAGAGTAGAGAAAATTTTAAAAATATAAAAAATTTTATAATATATTTTGTGCTGTTGGGGTTGGTGGGATTGTTTTTGGAGAGGATAAAAATCTGAAAAAGTCTGAAGAAAAGATTGTCTGTAATTTTGTTAGAATATTTTCTCAGGTTAAATAAAATTTGAAGTACACCACACACTTATCAACAAAAACAAAGAAAACAAAAATATACAACTTTAAAGTGGTGCATTTCACCTGAAATTTTGCAATAACATCAAAATAGTTGAAATTTACTTACAAATTTTTATAAATTTAAATTAATTTTTGTGGCTCGGTCGTTCAATGGATAGGACACACCCCTGCGAAGGGTGGAATCCGGGTTCGATTCCCGGCCGAGCCATATTATTTTTAATCATAGATAATAAAAATAAATCTCAGACAATTATTATTTTTTAAATATATCACTGTTATATCTCATGAAGCTAACATTAAAGGAATATATAAATAAAGTAGAAACTGGGGAGTTGAAACCTGAAGAAGTAGTAAATCATTATTTAGAAAAAGCTAAAGATTTGAATAATAAATATTTTGCTTTTATAAGATTTCACGAAGATTATATTTCAGAAAATTTAGATAAATTTAAAGATAGACCTTTAAAAGCTGCACCTATAGGTATAAAAGATATAATTCTTACTAAATGATATATTACTTCTTGTGCTTCCAAAATGTTAGAAGATTATATACCGCCTTATAGTGCTACTTGTTTCAAAAATCTAGAAGAAAAAGGATGACTTATGATATGAAAAACTAATATGGATGAGTTTGCTATGTGATCTTCTACTGAAACATCATATTTTTGAAACACTATAAATCCTTGGTGAACTAACAGAATTCCTTGATGATCTTCAGGTGGATCTGCAGCAGCAGTGGCTGCTGATATGTGTATTGCTGCATTAGGTACTGATACAGGATGAAGTATTAGGCAGCCTGCTAGTTTGTGTGGAGTAGTTGGTGTTAAGCCTACTTATGGAACGGTTTCAAGATATGGAGTACAAGCGATGGCTTCTAGTTTAGATCAGGTATGAGTATTTACAAAAAATGTAGAAGATGCTGTAATTTTGCTAGATGCTATATCTTGATATGATGAAAATGATGCTACATCTGTTAAAAGAGATGATTTTAAAACTTGGTTTGATGCTTTAAATATTTCTGACTTAAAATGATTTAAAATAGCTGTTATTAAGCAATTTTTTGAAGAAGGTTTAGATGAGAATGTAAAAGAAGTGATATTGAATGCTATTGAAAAATTGAAATCTTTGTGAGCTGAAGTAGAATGGATAGATTTTCCAATTATAAAATATGCATTACCTGTTTATTATATAGTAATGCCTGCTGAAGTTTCTACAAATTTGGCTAGATTTGATGGTATTAGATTTGGTTATCAAGAAGATACTTTTGATTATGATAGTATATATGAATATTATTCTAAGATAAGATCCAAAGCTTTTGGAGATGAAGTAAAAAGAAGAATAATGCTTTGAACATACGTTTTAAGTGCTTGATATTATGATGCCTATTATTTAAGAGCACAAAAAGTAAGAAGATTAATTAAAGAAGGTTTTGATAAAATTTTTGCTGATTATGATGTAGTAGTAGGTCCGGTTAGTCCTTCAGTAGCTTGGAAAATAGGTGAGAAGACAGATGATCCATTAAAGATGTATCTTTCAGATATTTATACTATACCTGTGAATTTAGCAGGATTACCTGGTATGTCTTTACCAGTTGGATTTGCAGAAGATGGGGGGGAAAAATTACCTGTTGGTTTACATATTATTGCTGGTCAATTTCAGGAAGCTAAGATGTTTGCAGTGGCTAATGCTTTAGAAAAGGTTTTAAATATAGAACTATAAATAATGTGGTTAATAGTAGGTGAAGTTTATTGAAATTTTGAGAAAATTTTTTGAAATAATTATATAAAAATAGATTCTTTAAAGCAAATAAAATGATTTTCAACAGAAGAGTTTAATAGTATTATTTGAATAGTTTCTAGAGGTGCTCATTTTAGATATGATAAGTATTTTTTAAAAAAATTACCTAAACTTAAATATTTATGTCTTTTTCAAATATGACTAGATAATGTTGATTTAGTATATTGTAAAAAAAGGTGAATAATAGTTAAAAATTTTGTTTCAGAAAAATCTATAGATGCTGTTGCTCAATTGACAATTGCTAGTTTAATTTTGTGATTAAGATATGGTTTTTCTCTAGGATGTAATTTAAAAAATTGAATTTATAAAAGACAACCTTTAGGATATAGTTTAGAAAATTTGAAGATATGAATAGTAGGTTTTTGAAGAATTTGAAAAAAAGTATATGAGTATTTAAAACTATTTTCTGTTGATATAGGAGTATATGATATAATGATTGAAAAGATTAAAAAAATTTTTAAGAGTAATTCTGTTAAATGGTTTGATTCTTTGGATAAGATTTTTAAGCGAGCTGATGTTATCACTTTACATATACCTTGAGGTAAAGAAAATAATAATTTGATATGATATGATTTGTTAAAAAATATAAAGTGATTAATAAATATGTCTAGAGCTTGTATTGTAAATGAAGAAGATATTGAAAAGGTTTTAAAAGAGAATGATAAATTTTTTTATATATCTGATGTAATATGCGGTGAACCTAACGTTTGAGATATAAACAAAGAACTAGTATTAGAAAATAATGTTTTTGTATATCCACATATTGGTGCCAATACAATCCAAGTCCAAAATGATATTTTTAATAAATTTGTGAATTGGTTTAAAAAAGAAAATATTGAAATTTAAAGCTAAATTGTTAATATTATTAACACTTTTTGTATGGAGGGTGTAGCTCAGTTGGTAGAGCAGTGGGTTGTGGCCCCACGGGTCGCGGGTTCAAGTCCCGTCACCCTCCCCATAGGGGCGTAGCTCAGATGGTAGAGCAGCGGTCTCCAAAGCCGCGTGTCCCGGGTTCGAGTCCTGGCGCCCCTGGTTTTAATTTTTATGGCACCGTGGCGGAGTGGTCTAACGCACAGGCCTGCAAAGCCTCGGCTCGCCGGTTCGAATCCGGCCGGTGCCTTATTCCAGAAAAATAATAGAATTATAGAATTATGAAATGAAGATAGATCGTTAAGATTTTTTTACAAGAAAGAGGCTTTCAAAAGCCTCTTTTTATTTTTATAATTGATTTTATAAGTAAAATTTTTAAAATTTTGAAGATTTTAGTTTATAATAATTTTAAAAATGATAGAAACAATTTTTCATTGACATGCTTTTGTTGAAATATACAAAGAAGGATGGGGATCTATATTAATAGATCCTTTTATTAGCGGAAATCCTAAAACAGATGTTAGCCTAGATCAAATTTTAGAAAAAAAAGTGAAAGCAATTGTTTTAACTCATTGACATTCTGATCATTTATGAGACACACCTGAAATAGCTAAAAAAACTTGATGTTTAGTAATAGCTACTTTCGAATTAGCTCAATATTTACAAAATATTCAGTGATTACAATTAGTTCATCCTATGCATATAGGAGGAGAATATAATTTTGGTGATTTTTCTGTAAAATTTGTTCCTGCTGTTCACGGATGAGGTATAGCAGATCTAAGTACTCCTTATGTAACTTTTCCAGCTGGAGTTATAGTAAGAATAGATTGAAAAAATATTTATCATGCAGGAGATACAGGCCTTACATATGATATGAAACTTTTAGGCGAATATGACAATATTGATGTAGCTTTTTTGCCTATATGATGAAATTTTACTATGGGAATAGATGATGCAATTATAGCAACAAAATTTATTAAACCTAAAATAGTTGTACCTATACATTATTCTACTTGGCAGGTAATAGATGCTGATCCTGTAGAATTTGCTAGAAAAGTAATGTTAGAAAATATTTCTGTTCCAAAAGTTTTGAATCCTTGACAAAGTGTTATATTAAA
>JAMOTU010000009.1 GCA_027062165.1 Candidatus Altimarinota bacterium | reverse complement strand
TTTCTAAAAATTTTGATATTTCTTGAAATGTAAAATTAAATTTATGATTAGTGAGTCCTTTTTTGCCTAAATTTGAAACAGAATTACATACAAAGGGAGCATTAGCATATACTAAAGATTGATTGAAAGAAAGGTTAAAAATAGATGATTTAAATTTTAAAATAAATTCTAATTGAAAAACACTTGTATATACTAATATTAAAGATTTAGATTTGATTCAAATTCTTTGGAAGAAATGGTGATACATAAAAAGTGTAAGTTTAAGTTGAAAAGATTTAGAAAAAGAAAATAAGCAAATCCAAAAGTTATTAAAAAAATATTTTTCTAATGGAAAATACCTATATATAGATGATAAACTTTTATATAAAGACAAAGATGTTGCAAAATTGTTGTTAAAAAATGAGATAATCAAAGATTTTATATATGGCTTGATGACACCTAATTACCAAGAGTATTGGAAACAAAAAAAGTTGGAAGAAAGAATAAAGAATCTGTTAGTATCAGAATCTACTTTAAAAGAGTTTTTAACTAAAAATTGACAAAATTATAAAATAAATGAGAAAGTTTGTAATGATTATTTAGATTTTATAAGATGAGGAGTAAAATTGTTTTTTTATTTAAATGGTGCTAATAAAATTTTTATTAATTGACTTTCAGAGGATATAGATAAATTAAGTAAAGCAACTCATATGTTCCGTTGTAAAAGAATTATTGAAAATATAAATAAAAATCTAAATATTTCTTTAGAGTCTAAAAATAACGAAAATATATATATTTTTTCTTTTAAAATTGAAGGGAAAAATGTAGATATAAAATTTCATTATGTAAAATGATTGTTAAAATATATAAAGGTTATATTTCCTGACAATTTAGGTTATATAGATTTTGACGAAAGAGGTATATTGAACGCTAAGTTTAAATATGAAGAGAGCCAAAATCCTTTTGTAAATATAGATATTAATATTGAAAATAGAAAATGATATGCAAAGTTATTTGTACTAAATAAAGAAAGTCTTAAAAATGGTTATTTAAGTGGTTATTTTAATTTTGATGAAAATTATATTTCAGGAAATGTGGTGGGAAAAGATGATTTTAATAATTCTGATTTCAAATTTGCTATTGATTATTCAAATGATAAGTTAAATTTATTTAAATTTTATACTAAATTTTGAAAAAATTGATTGGAAGATATCCATTATAAACCGGGTTATTTAAAATTTGTATTTAAAAGTAAAAAAGATGATATAGATTTAGTTGTTTTATATAAAGATTGAAAATGATATGGGAAATTGGTTTCCAAATATTTAAGATGAAAAGCTTTATTTACTTATAAAAATAATATTTTTGATTTGAAAGGTATATTTAAGTATGATGATGATATTAATAAGTGAAGCTTGAATTTAGAAAAGGTTATTTTTAATACTAAAACAAAGGAATTTTCTTTTAAAGGAGATTTAAATATCGAAGAGGTAAAAGTTAATATGGAAGGTTCCTATAAAGATTGAAATATAGATATAAATGTCGTTTGATATAATGATTGAGCTAAAGTAGGAGATATTATAATAAAATGAAAAGCTACTAAGAAGCAATGAAATGTAGATTTTGTAGTAAAATCTTTGAATAATGAAATTGCAAAGTGAAATATATTGTATTCATATACTGATAAATATAATTATCAAATAATAAGTGAAGTAAATATTAATGTAGGATCGATGCCTTTGAAATTTAATTTATCTTTGGAAAATGCTTATAAAAATTGAGCTTATTTTAATAGAGGAGATGTTTCTTTTATATGAAATAAAATTATTAACTGGTTGATAAAATGAAAGATAACTAAATGACATTTAACAATAAAAGAACCTAAAAATTATGAATATTTAAAAGATGATCAAATAAGTTATTTTCTACTTTTTAAGAATTTACCTAAATTTACTTTAAATATAGATAATGAGAAAAATTCGACAGATTTTTTAAAAAATAATAAATATTTAGCATGAGTTATGGTGTGATGAATTTTAGCCGCTGCTCTTGTTCCTAAATTGAATAAAGCTCAATCTAGAGCAAGAGATACTGCCAGAAGGAGTCATTTAATGCAACTAGGAGTAGCTTTAAATGTATATTTTAGTGATCATTGAGAATATCCTTTGCAGGTATGAAAATATTATACAGTAGATAAACTCTCAAAATATTTGTTACCGAATTATATTAGAACAATACCTAAAGATTCTTCAGGAAAGTCGTATTATTATATCCCATTAATTAGACATTGAGTTAAAAATGGCGGATCTATTTTAGCTGCTCAGATGGAAAATTCAAAGTATTGTAATATAGATGTAAGCTCTATTGAAGAATTGTTTAATTTAGTAAAAGAAAATAATTTTGAAGTAGAAAAAATAGAAAAGTTGTTAAATAGAGGGTGAAATATAAAAAAGGAAGGATGTTTTTATGTAATAATTTATTAAAGGAAAATTTAACAATATAGAAAATATTTATAATGAGAAAATAACTAAAAATAAATAAAGATAATTTTAGGTTTAATTGTATTATTTATAAGATAAAAATCAGGTTGACTTCAGATAGAGAATATAGTATCTTTAATAAAAGATAAAAAAATTAAATCGTTAACTAAAAAAAACAGATGTGAAAAATAATTAAACAATCAGTAGAAAAATTGCAGATTAAAAAAGAAACTTTTATTGTATGAATGAAATGAGAGTTTTATATTGAATTTGCAACAGATAGGTTTTGACCTTAT
>JAMOTU010000008.1 GCA_027062165.1 Candidatus Altimarinota bacterium | reverse complement strand
CTACTTTATACATTACAGGATCATATACTTTATCTCATATAAAAAATTTATTTTCTTTTCAAAAAGGATGACAAGAAGCTACTCTTTCAAAACAATACTTAATTCATCTAAAAAATCAAAATATTTTCAAAGATTCAATACAATATTGACTACAATGAGGTTGGTGAACACATACTTTTCATTTTAACCAAAAAGATAAGACACCTTTATCAGGAGATAAAGTTTTTTGCCGAATTTTTAATAAAAAAATTGTTAAATATGCCAATATTTTGTTTATATTATTTATAAATAATTTTATATAATTTAATAATAACATTAATAATGATAAATTGTTTAAAATTTGTTAAGTTAGTTGAATTTTAAATTTTAATCTTTAAAATCAAGAAAAAGTTATTTAATAAAAATTTAACATTTTTTAAGTTCTGTTAATTTCTAATTCGTAAAATTTTTTAAATAAGCTATCTCTTTCTAATAGTTCTTTAGGAGTTCAGTAATCGGTTATAGTTTTGTTATCTAGGCAATATATAAAATCTGTTTTATTGATAACTGTCATTCTATGAGAGATAAAAATTATTATCTTATCTTTTTTCTGTTGATGTAATAAATTTATTAGTTTATTTTCTTTTTCTACATCAAGTTGATTACTTCATTCATCTAATATTAAAATTTGATAATTTTGGATTAATATTCTTATAATAGCTATTATCTGTTTTTCTCATCCAGATAATTCTACATCTTCCCATATTTTGCTGTCTAATTTTTTAGGAAGATTTTCTATTTTTTTTCTCAAATCGAATATTTCTAGATATTTGTAGATTTTTTCATCACTTATATTTTTTCATAGAGTAATGTTTTCTCTGATTGTATAAGGTATTATAATTGGTATTTGAGTAATAATACCTACATTATTAACAAAAAAATCCCTATGTATATCTAAAATTTTTATATTATTGTAAAAAATATGTTTTGTATTAAAAGCTTTTAACATTAGATTTATCAAAGTAGTTTTTCAGGCTCAATTTTTTCAAATTATTCAGTAAATTTTTCATTTTTTAAAGACTATATTTATATTTTCTAATATATTTGGATTTTTAATATTTTTTTCTGAAATATAATTTATATTTTTTCAAGCTAATTTTTTTGTATACAGATTTTCTATTTGATAAAATTTATTTTTAAGTTCTGAAGATATAGGATAAGCAAAAGAAAGATTTTTAATACATATTTGATTTACTTTGATATTTTTGATGTGTCATATGTGTTTATTCTTAGTAAATTCTAAGAATAATAGATATAAATCTAAATTATAATTGATATTCAGAAATTCTCTTTTTAGATTTAGAATTAATTTGAAAATTTCACTAAGTTTATCCATGAAAATAATTGTCATAGTGAGAGTTCAAATACTAGCTCAGTGATAGAATATTGTGTATCATACTGAAATTTTTATAAATGCTTCAATTAATGTTCATATGTTTATTGATATAGTGTAATATTTAGTTTTTAGTATATTAAGTTTGTATTCTTCATTTAAAAAATAAGTTCAAAGTTTATGTATTTTATTTTTAAGATAAGAAGTTAAACCATTTGTAATAATCTCTATTGGATACCGAAACATCATTCTTTTTGCCCAGCTTAAATCTATGTTTTTGTCTAAGGATTTTATATTCCAATTTCTTTTTAGAAATTCTAGATAATTTTCTAGATAATATTGGATAATTACTCATAAGAAAATAATAGGTATAATATATATATTGACTTGAAAATATATATAAGAAATACCTGCTAGAAATAATATACTGCTTAATAGTTTTGAAAAGAAATTGACTATTTTATTTAGAATTTGTTCTAAATTGTTAGTTAGATTTTCTAAGATTCATTTTAGTTTATTGTCAAAGAATTTACCATATTCACTATTATTTATTCTATCAATTACTATTTCTACAATTTTTAAAGAAATTTCTTCATAATATTTATTAGAGATATCGTTAAATATGGATGATAAATATAATTTAATCAAGTTTATAAAGAAATATAATAAAACAATAAATGCGAATATTTCAAAAGCATTAAGATTTTTAAAAGAAAATGTTTTATATTGAAGTTGATCTATTTCTAATTTGGCTATATATGGTAATATTAATTCAAAGATACTTGAAATTATGGATGCGAAAAAAACAATAATGATATATTTTTTATAATTTATTTTATTTCTTTCCAAAAATATTTTAAAGTTATTAAATTTTTCTAGCAATTTCATTTAAAATCTTTAAGATAATTAAATAGATAAAACTGAAATTTTTTAATAGTAATTTAACAACAATATATTGTAAAAATAAATAATTTAAGTAAAAAGTAAATAAGTTAATAATTTTTTAATATTTATCTGATAATTTAATATTTTCAAATGTAAGAAAATAAAACTAAAAATAGTGGAAAATGCAAGAAATTTTGAAAGAGTGTAAAATTTGTTGATATTCTATTGCGTCTCATATTCAAATTTGTAGGATGTGTGGATTATTTAAAAAATCTGAATAATAAAGTTTATTTTTATAATTTTAAATTAATATCTTAATGCTTCAAATTAAAGATTTGTCAAATTTTATTCTAAGAGATATAAATTTTGAGGTTAAAAAATGAGAAATTTTTATTATTATGGGACATAATGGTAGTTGAAAAACTACTCTTTTAAAAACTATTATTTGATTAGAAAAGGTTGATAAAGGTATTATCCTTTTTGAATGAAAAGATATTACTAAATTTTCTGTTTATGAAAGAGCAAAACT
>JAMOTU010000007.1 GCA_027062165.1 Candidatus Altimarinota bacterium | reverse complement strand
TTGATAGGTGTTTAGAATGTAAAGTAAGGAATGATGCCTAGATGTAGACATTGTAGAAAAAAAGCAGTTATAAAAAAACACTGATTTTGGTATTGTGAGGAACATTTTTTTGCTTATTATAAAAAAAGGATTAAAAGAGTTTTAAATAAAGTAAGATTAAATTGAAAAAAAATATTGGTTGCTACTTCTTGAGGAAAAGATTCACAGGCTTTATTAGATGTTTTAGTAGATTTAAAATCTCAATATTGATATGAACTGGAAGCTGTTTTTATAAAACTAGCTGAAACCAGATGAGATAATCAAGTTAAAAATCAATTTGTAGAGTTTGTATCAAAAGCTTTGGAAGCTGTAGAAAATTTAACTGGTAAACTCTGAGTAAAATTAAATATTTTAAATTTACAAAATATTGCAGGTAAGTCGCTTCCTGATATTGTTTTTGAAAATGGTGGGAAAGCGTGTTCTATTTGTGGTACTTTAAAAAGATATTTTTTAAATAAATTTGCTTTTGAAAATTGATTTGATTATATAGCTACAGGTCATAATCTCACTGATAATGTTATATTTATTAAACAGAATATAATAGCTACTAAATATGAAGATATTTATAAAAACATATTGTACGTTTTACCAGGAGATAGAGATTTAAAGTTGGTTTCAAAAATTAGACCTCAATTTTGGATAGAAGAGGAAGACAATGTATGGTATTGTAAATTGAAAGATATAAAATATGTATCTTCTGATAACGCTTGCCCTTTAAAAGATGTTTTGGCTAGAAAAAGTCAATGAAATACTCATTTAATTGTACAAGAATTTGTAGAAAAACTTTCAGAAAAGTTTGATTATGCTAGAAAATTTATGGAGTTTTTAAGAAAAAATTTAAAAGAAGATGGTTATGATTTAGCTAAAATAAAAAAATCTGAACTTATGAAAGAGTGTAAAATTTGTGGTTATCCTACCGCAAGTCATTCAGGTATTTGTAGAGTATGTAGACTACTTTTTAATAACTAAAATTATTTTATTAGTAATTTATATGATTTTTTTCATTTTCTTAATAAAGCTATGTTTTTGATAAAATCTTTATCTGTAATTTGATAATTTATATCATTAATTAGTTTTTCATTAAGATATATTCATCATTGTTTTATTAATTTTCTAGCTTCCGATTTTGATTTAGCTAGTCAAGATTCTACTAAAATATCTAAGATAGAAATTGGAAGTTTGATATTTTTTATACCTCAAATTTCATTAAATAATCTTTCAAGTCATTGATTGTTAAACTTAGATAAAATTTCTAGTTTGTTTTCTTTTCAGAATAATAATTCGGAAATATTTTTTGCAATTTCTGCTTCATCTTCTCCGAATAAAAATTTTACTATTTCATATGCTAATTTTTTTTGTCCGAATCTTTTTTCTGGTTTTTCAAAATGTTTCTCAACTATTTTATTTATTTCTTCTAAATCAAGCAAAGTTAATATTTTAAGGAATTTTTCTACATCTTCATCAGTGGTATTAATGAAATATTGATATACAAAATAAGGACTGTTTTTGTTTGGATCTATCCATATTGCATTTCCTTCTGATTTACCGAATTTTTTACCATCAGAAGTAGTTAATAAAGGTACTGTAAATCACCACGCGTTGTCTTTTCCTAATTTTTTTCTAATTAATTCTATTCCTGTTACAATATTTCACCATTGATCTGATCATCAAATTTGAAGTTGAACATTTTTGTCTTCGTATAGTTTTAGAAAATCATATCATTGTAAAAGCATATAAGAGAATTCTGTATAAGAAATTCATCTTTCAGGATCTTGTAATCTCCTTTTAACAGATTCTTTTGCTATCATTTGATTGACTGTAATATATTTACCAACATCTCTTAAAAATTCTAAAATAGACATATTTTTATAAAAATCATAATTATTTACAACTTCAGATTCTAGTTTTATACCTGAAAATTTTGATAACCTGTCTAAAATGTCTACAAGTTGTCTATATATTTTCTCTCAATTTTTTTTGATTTCTTCTATAGATTTAAGTTGTCTTTCTTTGTCTTTTCACGAAGGATCTCCTATCATACCAGTAGCACCTCATAAGATTAATATTAATTTATTGCCTCTTTTCATAAAGTTAACTGCTGCCATTATAGGTACTAAATTTCATAATTGTAAGCTATCCGCAGTAGGATCTACTCACAAATATAAAACTTTTCCTCATTTATCGTACTCTTCAAAAAGTTTTTCATCTGTATATTGGTATATTAATCCACGTTTTTGAAGTTCTTCTTTAAGAGATAACTTTTGTGTCATTGTTTTATTTTATTTATCAAGCTAAATTAATATGTTAAATATTAACTATTTTTAATTTTTTTTCAAAATAAAAGAAAAGGACCTGTATATAACAGGCCCTGGCTATGGGGGAGCCAGGGCCTGTGGAATACCACCATTTAGATAAAATAAAATTCATCTTATCCAAATGGTGATATTACTATAATTTAACCCTGGCTCCCCCAGTTGGTTTGTTGGTCCCAACCTGGTGGCCGGACTCAACAATATCCTGTATATAACAGGATATTATTATACGCTCATTAAAATAATCTTAAATTATTTTTTTTCAATATATAAAAATAATTTTTTGCTAACTTATATTTATCACTATATTGAAATGTATAATATTTGTATATTGACAAATTGATAATAAATTGGTTTTATAGTTTGAATTTTATGTATTTATTCTTATAAAAATTTAATTCATTTTTAGAAGTAAATTAAGATAATTTTGAAATGCCTGTGCTTATTATTGGATGTCTTTTAATATTGTTTTGAATAGCAGCTATATATTCAGTAAGTATATTTTCTTCTTTTCAGTTAACTTTAAGTAAATTTTGAGATCCATCAAATTATTTTTATTTTTTGAGACATATTAAATATCTTATTATTTGAATTTTAATATGATTAATTGTTTACAAAATACCTTTAGAATTTATAAAGAAATATAAAAATAAAATATTTATATGAGCTTTGATATTACAGCTATTAGTTTTTACTCCTTTATGATTAAAATTAAAAGGTGCTGCTGGATGGATAAAAATACCTCTTCCTTGATTTTCAACTTTACAACCAGCAGAAATTTTTAAACTAGCTTTTGTGATATTTCTAGCATGATGGCTTTTAAAAAAAAAGAAATTGTTGAAAACTCCAGAGTGATTTTTTCAGTTTATTTTTGTAATAAGTATATTTTTTTTAATATTTCTGAAAATACCAGATTTATGAACTTTGTTAATATTATGACCTGTTTCATTGATTATGTATCGATACGCAGGTTGAAAATTTAAATATGTAGTAACTTTTTTAGTAATTTGATTAATATTAGGATTAACAATATGAATGCAATTTTCTTATATAAGAAAAAGAATAGATTTTTTCATTAATCCTGATATTGATGTTAGTTGAAGATGAATATGATGGCAGACAAAACAGGCTCTTATAGCGGTATGAGCTTGATGATTATTTGGAAATGGATATTGAAAATGATTGCAAAAATTTTGATATATTCCTGAAGCATATTCTGATTTTATATTTGC
The DNA here is from genome assembly GCA_027062165.1 of Candidatus Altimarinota bacterium. Taxonomy (GTDB): domain Bacteria; phylum Patescibacteriota; class Gracilibacteria; order Absconditabacterales; family Absconditicoccaceae; genus JAMOTU01. The sequence continues at coordinate 10,113 of JAMOTU010000007.1, read as the reverse complement.
AGCTTTTTCTGAAGAAATATGATTTATTTGAAATTTAATATTATTGTTTTTATATTTTAGTTTAGTATATTTTTCTTTAAAAGCTATTAAAAATATTTATGATGAATATTATAAATTGTTAGGTATTTGAATAATATCCTTGATTTTTATACAAGCTTTTGTTAATATTTGAGTTAATATTAAACTTTTACCTATAACAGGAATTACATTGCCGTTTATAAGTTATGGAGGTACTTCTTTAATAATTAATATTGTTGAATTGGTGCTTTTATATAAACTTTATTTAATTAGTCAAAAGTCATGAAAGGATTTATCTTAGGAATGATTTTATGAGTGATTATTTGATTAATAATATGATGATATTTTGCTTTTAATATAACAGTTAATTTTTGATTAGAAAAATTACCTGAGGAAGTTCATAATATAATAAAGTCTGAATTAGAGAAATGAAAAACTTATTCTAAACAAATGATTAAAAATACTACTAATCAAATAACTACTCAGATTAATCAGGAAAAAGAGAAAATAAAAGAAGAGATTAAAAATAATATTAAACAATATATAAATAAAAAAATAGATTCTTTATTTAGCTTTTAACGAATAGATAAAATGATGATATTTTTATTGTCTTTATTGTTAACAATTGTTTTTCTTACTATTGCTTATTTTATTCTTTCGAGTTCAGAAGATGAAAAAGAAAATATAAATGTTAAATTTGAAGTTAAAAAGGATAACAATGAATATTTAAATCTTATTAAAAACTGATTAGATAATTTAGATATAAAAGTTGAAGAATTTAAAAAAATAAAATCAGAAATTCATAAAAAGATAATATGATTAGATAATTTAATAAATAGCATATTAGTTACATTATTGAGTAATTGACATTTACTAGTTGAGTGAGTACCTGGTTTAGCAAAAACAAAAACTATCGAGACTTTGGCTAAAGTGATAGATTTAGATTTTAAAAGAATTCAATTTACTCCTGATATGTTGCCTGCCGATATCATTTGAACTCAAATATATAACCAAAAAATAAATGATTTTGAAATAAAATTATGACCTATATTTACTAATATTCTTTTAGCTGATGAAATAAATAGAACTACACCTAAAGTACAATCCGCTTTGTTAGAATGAATGCAAGAAAAAAAAGTAAGTATCGGATGAAAAGATTTTACTTTACCAAATCCTTTTTTTGTGTTAGCAACACAAAATCCTATAGAACAAGAATGAACTTATCCTTTGCCAGAAGCACAAATAGATAGATTTTTATTTAAAGTAATTGTAGATTATCCAAAATCTGAAGAAGAGAAAAAGATTTTAGAGGTAATAGAAAATGAGAAAAATATAGATTTAGAAAGAGTGTTAACTAAAGAAGAAATTTTAAAAGTACAAACTGATGTAGAAAAAGTGTATTTGTCTGATAAATTAAAAGATTTTATTGTCAAAATTATAGAAGAGACTAGAAAATTCGATCCTAGAATTGTTTATTGAGCTAGTCCGAGATGAAGTATTGGATTGATGATTGCTTCAAAAGCTGTTGCTTTTTTGAAATGAAGAGATTATGTAGAATTATCAGATATTTTTCAAGTTTTATTAAATGTATTAAGACATAGAGTTATTTTGTCTTATGATGCTAAAATAGACAATGTAAAAGCTGATGATATAATTATAGAAAAGATTTTAAATGTTATTTAATTTAGTAGAGATGGAAATTCAAAAATCTTGTTGAATAATTCCATACTTTGTAAAAGATGATAAAATATATTTTTTATTGATAAAGTGACGGCATAATCATCGGGGTTTTCCTAAATGACATATAGAAAAATGAGAAGATTGTAAACAAACTGCATTAAGGGAATTTCAAGAAGAGACTGGTATACCTGCTGACTTTGTAATAATGGATACAGATATAGTATTGGAGGATGATTATTTTTTTACTTTAAATGGAAAAAAAATAAAAAAGATTGTAAAATATTTTATATGAGAGTTAAAAGATTGATTTGAAGAATATATAAAGCCTCAGGTATGAGAAATATATGAGATTAAATTAGTACCTTCGGAAAAAGTTGGAGACTATTTAGAATTTAAATCATTAAAAGATATTTTTTCAAAAGTTTTATACTTTTTAAAGAGTAAGTTATGAAAGCAATAATAACAGCTGCTGGTTATTGAACTAGGATGTTACCTATTACTAAGACTATTCCTAAAGAGCTTTTACCAGTGTGAAATAAACCAGTTATACAATATATAGTAGAGTGAATAGTTAGTTGAGGTATTAAAGATATTATTATTATTACTAGTCAATGAAAGGAATCGATAGAACAATATTTTGATAAAAATTATGAATTAGAGGAAGTTTTGAGAAAAAAATGAAAGAAAGAATTATTAGAAGAGATAAATAAAATAAAGTTTTTAGCTAATTTTGCTTTTGTTAAGCAAAAACAACAACTTTGATTTGCACATGCAATTTTGGAAGCAAAGCCATGGATAAAAGAAGATTATTTTCTTTTAACAGTCGGAGATTCAATTTTTGATTATAGAATTTTTAAAGATATTATAGACATACACAAGCAAACTAAAAAAACTGTAATATGACTTGTTGAGGTTCCCAAAGAAGAAGTTTATAAATATTGAGTTGTAAAAATAGAAAATTGACAAATAATAGATATGGTAGAAAAACCAAAAGTAGAAGAAGCACCTTCTAATCTTATAATGTTTGGCGTCTATATTTTACCAAAAAAGATTTTTGATATTATTGAAAAAACACCAGTTGATCCTCAAAAATGAGAAATATTATTGCCTGATAGTCTTAGACTTTTGATGCAAGAATGAGAAGAAATATATCCTTATATTACTAGTTATAAGATTTGGGATGCCGGAACACCTGAAAGTTGGTTAAAAGCAAATATAGAGATTTTTAATAATAAGCTTTTTAATAATGGTTCTTAAAATTAAAACAGTAGCAAATATTTGATTAGAAAATTTTCTTGTTGAAATAGAGTCTGATTCTAACAAATCTTTACCTGGTATAGATATTGTTTGATTGCCTGATGCTAGTATAAAGGAAGCAAAGGAAAGAATAAAATCTACCTTTAAAAATGTTTGAATTTGATTACCTAAAAGTAGAATAGTTTTAAATCTTTCTCCTTCTGATATTAAAAAAATCGGTACAAGATATGATCTTCCTATGGCTATGGCAATACTATATTTGATGTATCAGGATAAAATTGCATATAAGGATTTATTGAATAAATCTTTATTTTTTGGAGAACTTTGATTAGATGGATCTGTAAAAAGAATAAATGGAATTTTGCCTTCTATAATATATGCTTATAAAAAATGATATAGAAAATTTTTTGTTCCTATGGAAAATATCTATGAGCTTGATTTTTTAAAAGATATAGAAATTTTTCCAGTAGAAAGTTTTAAACAATTGGTAGATATATTTATTTGAGGGGAACAGATAAAATTTAGACAACCTAGACAACAAATAGACAATTTGTTGACTAATCAAGATTTTGAAATAGATTTTTCAGATATAAAAGGTCATATTTTTGCCAAAAGAGCTTTAATGATTGCAGCTGCCTGATTACATAATGTATTGATGATATGAAGTCCAGGAAGTGGAAAAACAATGTTGGCTAAAGCATTACAATCAATATTACCTCCTATGAATTATGATGAAATTTTGGAAGTTAGTCAAATATATTCTATTATTTGAAAACTAACTAAAGAGAATCCTTTGATTGTTAAAAGACCTTTTAGAGCTGTTCATCATACAGCGTCAAAAGTTTCTATTATTGGATGATGATCCAATTTATTACCAGGAGAGATATCTTTAGCTCATAAATGAATTTTATTTTTTGACGAGCTTCCTGAATTTCCGAGAAATGTTTTAGAAGTATTAAGACAACCATTGGAAGATAGAAAAATTACTATTTCTAGAGCTAATGGTACTGTTAGTTATCCAGCACATTTTATGTTTGTGGCTGCAATGAATCCTTGTCCGTGTTGATATTACAAAGATCCTGAGAAACATTGCAAATGTTCTATATCGCAGATTAAAAGGTATCAAAGTAAAATTTCTGGTCCACTTTTAGATAGATTTGATATGATTTTAGAAATTCCTAGAGAAAAGATTGACAAAATTTTAGAGAAAACTAAAGAAGATAATTCTGACTCTATAAGAGAAAAAGTTAGATTAGCTTGGGAAGTTCAACAAAGAAGATTTGCTGAAGATAGTATATCGACAAATTCTGAAATGACTGCTAGACATATTGAAAAGTATATAATACTAACATCTGAAGCAGAATCCTTTTTGAAAATGGCTGTAAAAAGTTTATGAATTTCTCCAAGAGTGATACATAGATTGTTAAAAGTATCTAGAACTATTGCTGATTTTGAACAATCTGAGAAAATTCAGCAGAATCATATAGCTGAAGCTTTACAATATAGAAGTAAATCTTATTTTGATCTTTTAGAGGAATAAAATTTTAGTTATGAAGACTGTGATTATAGCTTCTCCAGATGATATGGTGAAATTAGGTAGCCAAATAGTTAAAAATTATAGTAAAATATTAATATATTGAGATTTAGGAGTTTGAAAAACTCATTTAGTAAAGGGATTTGCAAGTTGATTGGGTATAGAAAAAGATAAAGTGACAAGTCCAACTTATACAATAATAAATAATTATGATAATAAATTATTACATATAGATATGTATAGATTGAAAGAATTTTCAGAACTAATAGATAAGTGAATTTTGGATAGTATAGATAGATTTGATTATATTTGTATAGAACGACCTAAACGAGAAGAAGAATATATAGATGATCAGTGGCTGAAAATTAAAATAGAAAAAATTAATGATAACAAAAGGAAGGTATCTATTTACTCTTAATTTTTTATACTAATGAATATATATCTTTCGTATAAACAATCTTGACTTAATGAAAAACTTTTGAGAAAGGAATTGAAGAAAATAAAAGATATTTTAACTAATAAATGACATAAGGTATTTGTGTGGATATTAGATGAACCTAATCGGGACAAGCTTACTTCAGATGAAATAATGAGAATAACAAAAGAAAAAATAAAAGATAGTGATTTAATTTTATGTTATATAAAATATAAAGAAAAATCTGAGTGAATGCTTTTAGAATTGGGTATATGATATGCTTTAAATAAAAAAATAAAAATTTTAATGAAGAGATCTTTACAAGATGAACGGCGATGAATATATGGTATAACCAAAGATATAATTTTTTGGGAGGATGAAAAGGAGTTTGGGGAACTATTGATAAAAATTTAGATATTGTGTCTAGCCACAACTAGTCATCGAATTTCAATATCTTGATTTATATTTTTAATACAATTTGCTACTTCTTTTAGAGTAGTTCAGGTGGTAGTTAAATCATCGACAATTATTATTGTTTCTTGCTCTATATTGCTAGTTATAGGAGAAAAGACATTTTTTAGATTATATAATCTTTCTTTGCGGGATAAACTAAGTTGGGATTTGGTATTTGTTCTTTTCTTACAAAGATTTAATAAGGGTAAATTTAAAATTTCAGCTAAGTTTTTTGCTAGTTGAAAAGATTGATTGTATCATTTTTGAAAAATTTTTCTTTTCCAATGTGTTGGTACATAACTTATGGCAACATTTGAAAGATCAATGTTTTTATTGGTTAATAAGTAATTAGCCATTCTTTGAGCTAGAAATTTAGAAGTATCTTTAATGTGATAGTATTTAAGAGCTAATATTAGCTTTTTTATTATTTGATTGTAAGAAAACAATATCATTATTCCTTTTAATGGAAAGCTTGGATTGGTAAGTTGACAATGTAGACAAACTTGTCCAAATACTGAAGGCTTATGACAAATTGGACAAATTTCTGGATGTGAAATTAATTTTTTCTTACAATTTTTACAAAGCCACCCTTCTCATTCTTTTTTACAAACTATACAATAAGTGGGAAATAATTTATCGAAAAATTGTGTAAAGTTGTCTAATAATGATATTTTCTTCATTCAATGATAGTCTTAACTCTAAAAATTTGTTCTAACAATACGGTTAAAACTACAAGATGTGACATAGTTATTTTTCATAAAGATACTTTTTTATTTATATAATTGTCTAATTTTCTTTCATCTAATCCATAAGGTCAACCTATTATGAAAGTTAAATTTAAATTGTCTTTTGCTAATTTTGTCAAGTTTTCTGTATCAATATTTTCTCATTCTTTGGACAATAATATTTTATAGTTTTTATCTTTTTGTAGAGTTTTTATTATTTTATCTGTGTCTTCTTTAATTATTTTTTGAGTTTCTCATCACTTTGTGGGTTTGATTTTTATTATTTTTACGGATTTTCAGAGCATTTTTTCATAATGTTTTATAACAGATTGAAAATCTTTATAGGAATCAGCTATAGTAATTATTTTTATTTTCATAGATTATAATAATCATAGACAATTTAAAAACTATCTTTAACAAATTTTATATTATTCTTGTAAGATAAAATGTTTTAAGACTCTTATTTTCTTTTTTTTAATTCACCGTTTTTTTAAGATATCTACCATAAAATCTGAAGGCACTATATGAATGTCTACATATTTAATTAAAATTTTTTTTAAAAAATATAATTTAAAATACTTAAAAATTCAATAAATTTTGTTCAAAAAACAGTAATTTTTTAAAGATTTAATCCATCATTTGAAAGTAAATGGTAAAACTAGTTGTTTTTCTTCTGTAACATTACTTGCAAAGGGATGAAAATATCCTAAATCGTGATACATTATTAATGTTTTTCAATTAAAGAATTTAATAGGTAAAATTCAAATTGGTCAAAAAGCTCTTGCTATACTATGTAATCGTATAATATCAGGTTTAAAATTTTTAATTGTTTTTCTTAGTTTAAAAAATCAATGAATATTGAAAAAAGATAATAATAAAAAAAAGAGTTTTTTAAATTTTGATTTTTTAGTTTTATATCATACAATTTTTATTTCAAATCATTGTTTTTGTAAAATTTTTTTCACCTGATAAATATAAGTTTCAATTCCTCCCAAGTCAGAATCAATATAATCAGATACAATAAGAATTTTTTTAGACATTTTTATTAATATCAAATGGCAAATTTTGATATACAGGTTGTTTCTACAATTTAGTAATTGAATGAAATTTTATTCATATTAAAATTAAAGTATATATTAACAAAATTGTATAATACTTTCAAATGAAAATAATCCATAATGATACTACTCCGCTATTTAAAAATTTTCAAATTTTGGAGAAATTTAATTTGTATACAGCTTTCAAAAATAATAGAAATGTTAAATAATATTTCAATAAAAGAAAGCATAAACTAACTTTTCCTTGCTCTTTTTAAAGTTTTTAGTATATTAAAGTTAGCTTTAAAGATTAAAATTATATATTAATGTTTCAGATTAAAAATTTGAAAATTTTGTATTATGGTTTGGTGTGTTTAATTAGTATAGTACTATTAATTTTTTCTTTAATAGATTTAGGAACTACTATTTTCCAAAGGATTTTGATAACTGATAAAGAGTATTTAAATAGTCATCATTGGGTATATAATAATTGTTTTTTAAAAGACAAAAAAGAATGTTTACTTATACAAAGAAATTACGAATTTAAAAAATCTCTTATAAGAAACTTGATAACTATTTTAATAACTTTACCTATTTTTTTATATCATTTTAAAAAATTTGAAAAAAATTAGTTTATGAAAATACCAGCAATTTATGAAGTTGGAGACTATTTTTTTGTTTGGAAGCCAAATAATATTCCAACTACTTTTTGAAAAAATAAAAGTTTTATAGAAGAACTTGTTTGATTATCCAAAATAGTTAAAAAAGATTTATTAGATAGGGTGCAAGAAAAATTTTTCTCTTTAGTTGAAAAATTAGGGTATAATATAGATAGTTTTTTATTGAATCGTTTAGATAACGACACAGGTTGACTTTTGTATTTTGCTAAAAGTAAAGAAGCTTTTGATAAATTTAAGGATTTGCAATCTAAAGAAAAAATAGAGAAAATATATCTTTGTGATGTGTGGTTGAAACGTCCTAAAAATATTTTGAATAAATTGGAAAATAGGCTAAAAAGGAAAGATAATTATTTCCTGATTGATTATCCTATAGCTCATCATAAATTTGTAAAGGAAAAAATGGTGGTGATTAAAACTGAAAAAGATAAAAATAAAGTAAGGTGAAAGTTTCATTATGTGAAAACTTTGTTAAGGCCATTGTATATTGACAATAATATTGTTACTTTCGAAGTGGTAATTTTTAAAGGTATAAGACATCAGATAAGAGCACATCTGTCTTCTATATGATTGAGTATTTTGTGAGACAAACTTTATTGAGTTAAGCTTGAAAATCAAAATTCAGATGATATATTACATTTACGAAGTATAGGTTTAAGATTTAACGATTAATTAATTATGACTAATTTTAAATGAGTGTCTAAAGAAATATTGATCGAGTTAAAAAAAATAGCTGATAAAATATGAGTTAGTCTAAAAGATTTAATCTTTTGAGATAATATTTTAGTATTAAAAAATGAATCTCAGAAACAAAATATTAAAAAACAAATAGTGGATAATCAAATACAAATGGAAACAAAAGTAGAAAATGGGGCTTTGAAGACGATAATAAAAGTACCTGACTGATATGAAGTAAAAACTCCTTTACATTTTTGTTTTATTTTAGATAAAAAATGAACAAAACAAGCTATACAACCTACTTGGTATATTGGTAAATATGCTAAAGTAAAAATTTTTGCTTACTGTTTTGGGTTAGATTTTGATATACTTCACTGAGATGGGAAAAAATATTATCTAGAAGAAGGTTCTGAGTTGGAAGTATATGAATTTAATTATAATGAAACGCAATCTTATCTTACAGTATACAATAGTGTTTATGCTGAATTAAAAGATGATGCAAAATTTAAAAATTATTATATCTCCACAGTTGGACATCTTGGACATTGAGTGACTAAATGTCTAATAAAATGTCTATGAAAAAACTCAAAAGCAGAATTTATAACAAAAAATAAAATTTTAGATAAAGATATTTCTGAACTCGATATTAAGATAGAACTTATATGAGAAAAGAGTTCGTGATTAATACAATCAAAATCAGTTACTTACAAGTGATGAACTAATAAATTTAAATGAGAACTTGTTTGAATATGAGATTATACTAAAGGTCATATAGAATGTGATGAAATTAGTATGTGAAAATGTATAATCAAAACTTCTCCTACCCTTTCTGTTGAAAATCCTACTTCTAGATTGACTCATGAAGCATCAGTTTGAACGGTAGAAAAGAAAGCAATAGATAATCTTATGGTAAAAGGCTTGTCTTATGATGAAGCTATTGATTTTATAGTTAAAGGTATTTTAGATTAAATCGTAAAAAGTAATGCGGATTCTAATTACTACTTATCCTAACAAGCCTAGACAACTTAAAAAGTTTATAATGGCTATATTAAAACAATGATTAGCTAAATGTGTAAATAGAATTAATTATGTAAAATCTTATTACATATGGCAAGGAAAAATTGTAAAAGACGAAGAAAAAATTTTAATTATAAAGACTTCAGTTGAGAAAAAGGAAAAATTGCAAACTTGGATAGAAAAAAATCATCCATATCAAGTTCCAGAGATTGTTTGGATAAAGCCTAATGAAGTAAATGAAAAGTATCTTAAGTGGATAAATAATTAATTTATTTTATTATTAAAGTAAGTATGAAATTATCGTTAGAATCTTTATATTTTGAATTAGAAGGAATCGAGGATTGTTTCTTTAAGAAAAAATTGAAAGCTAAAAGGAATTGTGATTTATTAAGGGAGAAATTATATGTAGCTTGAGAAAAAATTTTTAAAATTTTGAAAGATAGTTTTGTAGTTGAATTAAGTTATTATCAATTTCAATTATTTAAGAGAATAACGGAAAAATATCCTAATTTGATAAGCAAGATTTTGAAAAATGAATTTAATTCTAAATTAGATTTTCATATAAATGTATTGAAAGCTTATGAGAAAAGATATAAGGATTTCAGAAAAGGTATGATAAAGT
>JAMOTU010000006.1 GCA_027062165.1 Candidatus Altimarinota bacterium | reverse complement strand
AAGAAAGGGAAATAAAGAAATTAGAAGAAAAGTATGAAAATTTGTCTGATGAAGAAAAAGAGAAAGCTCAAAAATATTTAGAGCAAATAAAAAAAGGTGTAAATATAATAGGAACACCAGGAATATACATATATGAAAAAGAGCGTATGGAGTATGGATATTAATGCTTGAAGCGATTGTAGCAGATAAATACACGCTAGGTTTTATATTTTTCTTATTTGATATGAGTATAATAACGTTTTTATTTTTATCAATGTATCACGATTTAGAGGAAGTAAAGGCAACTTACGGTTTTTATCCACTAGAGATAATTTTAAAAAAATTTTTTAAAATGTTAGTAATATTTATCGTTCTTGCCACGCTTTACGATATATTTGCAAAAATGGGAATAGATATAAGAGATGCGGTAAGATATTACTTAGAGAGTAGTTAAAGATGCTACTTATAGCACTTTTTTTATTTATAATTTTATTTCCTATAGTAAAATTGACATATACGCTTTCAATACAAAATTTAAATGTGAAAGATTATAAATATGAGAAAAATGAAGAAGAACTTGAAAATATTATAAATCAAACTATAAAAAAAGCTCAAGCAGAAGAGCTTAAAAATTTAGAAAACTTATATAGATACAAGTGTTATATGCTAATGAAGAAAGAAAGAAGTGCAAATGGCTTTTTATTAGATGATAAAATAATGTTAAATGTAAAAATTCCTTTTAAAACAAGTTTAATATATAAATTGTATATAGAAGATTATCCCCTTTTTGATAAATATGCTAGTGATGTATGTGGAATTAATGATTTTATAGGAAAATAAAAAAAATGAGGAGGAAAAAAATGGTATTAAAAGTTGTAAGAGGAAAAAGAGAAACTATAAAAAGAGCACTAAGAAAGGGAAAAAGAGCATTTACTTTAATTGAAATGATGCTTGTTCTTGTTGGTGGTGCAACTCTAATTGCAATTGGTTTTTTAGTATTTAAAAAATTAGTAGCTTATTTAGATACTCAAAAAGCTATGAGTAACGTTCAAGCAATAATGAACTATGTAGAAAATGTAAAGGCTCAATCAGGTGGAGTATATCCTGCAGTAGATACAGAAACCCCTATGAACCAAATAGATGCTTTTTCATATTTAGCTAAAACAGTTCCAGATATAAAATATAATACAAATTATAAGTATTCTTGTGTGGAAGATGAAGCCACAGGGAAAGGAACCTTAACCTTAAAAATTCCACTCAAAGATGAGGAAATGTGTAAATCTGTAGCAAGTATGTTAAAAACAAAGTATGCAACTTTTAATTCTGGTGAAGAGTTAAAGTATGATTTTACTTGTAGTGGAAATATATTGCAAATTCAAAAGACAGGAACACAAGTTATTTGTCAAAGCAGTGAATAATTATTTATAGGGGTATAATAAAAATGTTTTCTTTTTTTAAAAAAGAAAAAGATAAGGTAAGTGAAGAAAAAAAACAAAATGTAGTAAATAATAAAGAAGAAAATTTTAAAGAAAGAAAAGTGCATTCAAATTTTTATAACGAATTTTTAGAAGAAGTTAAATCGTATTTAAAGAAAAATTATGGGAAAAGTGAAAAAGAAGTAGAGCAACTAATTGATTTTGCTTTTAAAAAATTTAAAGAGAATAAAGATAAACATATAATAATAACATTTGATAAGTTAAACATATTAAGTTATGTAGAAAGTTTAGAGATAATAAAAAAGCTGTTAGAAGAAAAAGGAATAGATAATATTTATGTGGGTAGCGTGTTAGATATTGAAGTAGTAGAAGATAAAGATAAGAAGAAAAAAATTCTTTATAAAGGAGAAGAAGTAAAACCTGTTTTATTTCCAAATATAAATGCAACTTACAAGCAAATAGTTTTACCCCCCTATGAATATATTTCCTTAATAGAAAAAAATGAGTGGGAAACAGTAGAAGGTTTAAAAAAGTTTATAAGTATAGTAAAAGATGCAATAAGTTTAAAAGCTTCTGATATTCATATTATTCCCAATTTCACCTCTGGTGGAGTAGTATACTACACGTATTTTAGAATTAATAAAGAGCTTAAAGAAATAAAAAAATATATAATGAATGATGAGTTAGGGCAAAGTTTAATTAGAGCAGTGCAACTTAGAGCAAATGAAGAGACAAAAGGTAGTTTTAGAGCAGGTGTATTTAACAAAGCACAGGAAGCAAGAATTGAGTTTAAAGATTTAAAAGTAGATTTGCGTTTAGAGTTTATTCCTGATGGAATAACCTTAAAACATATGGTCCTTTGTGCTAGAATAATAAAAAAGCAAGAGCTCAAAGGTGGAGAGGAGTTAGAGAAAAAATTATTAAAATGGAATTATGATAAAAAGACAATAAACATATGGAAAAATGCAATAAAAACGCGTGGTAAAATTATAGTGATATCGGGAATTACAAACTCTGGAAAAAGCACGCTTATGATGAATTTAATTTCATCAATGGAAGAGACAAAAAGAGTTGTGACAGTAGAAGACCCAGTTGAGGCAATAGTAACAAATCCAAACGTAAGTCAGCATCAAGTTTATTTACCAAAACAAGAAGAGTTAAAAATGGGATTTGTAGAATATGCAAAAGCGTTTAAAAGAGCTGACCCAGATGTTGTAGTAATAGGGGAGTGGCGTGAGGATCCAGAGCTAACAAATGCGATAAAGAGTATGGCATATGCAGGGCAACTCGTTTTTACTACAACTCATATAGCTTCAGCATATCAAATATATGAAGCTTTAAGAGATGTTTATAAAGTAGATGAAAAGACGACAGCGTCGTTTTTATTACTTA
>JAMOTU010000005.1 GCA_027062165.1 Candidatus Altimarinota bacterium | reverse complement strand
AAAGCAACCTCTATTGGTGGTTTTTTAACGAAACTTAAGCTTTTTATTCTAACTTATAGCTTCGACTGTTTTTTGAAACTGGGTAAAGATAAACAAAATTTACTTTTTAACTAGCAATTTGGGTAAAAACAATATTTTTAAACATCCAGTTGAATTTACTACTAATGCGTTATATGTGGATATATTAGAAAAGATAGATTTACATAATAAATATCCTGCTCTAAAAGTTTTAATAAGTCCTATTAAATATTTTAATAAAATTTATATCGAATTTATGCTTGATTTATTGGAAAAAAATAAAAGTAAACAAGAAACAATAATTAAGATTTATAGAGAAATGTATCGACATAAGAAAGATTATATAAACAAATACCTTTTTTTAACACCATCAAATGAGTTAAATTTTTGTAGTATTAAGAATAAAATATATGCCACAAATAACAAAGCTTATTTTAATTTAACAAAAGGAAAAATTAAATTGTTTGTTGTTTTAACAGATGATAAAGAATTTAAAAAAATAGATATTGAGATTATTGGAAGTAAAGAAAAATCGGATATAAAAACTATATTAGAACAATATATGCCCTATATTTTATTAAAAATCAGTCTATCTGAAAAAAGTGAAAAAGATTTCAGAGAAAAAGAAAATTTACAAGAAATAAAAGATAGATGGTCAAAAATGAATTTTTATCAGAATAATACAATTGTTTTTAAAATTAATAATCAAGAGTATACAGAAACTAAATTTGATATTATTTATGAAAAAGATTCAAATATAGTAATCCATAAAAACGATGTAGAATTATATAAATTTAACGAGTTTTTATCTGAATTTTTACAAATAACTAAATTAAAAGCAGAGATAGAAAATATTTTATTAAAAGATATTTCAATTTTACAAAAAGAAATGGGAGATGATATAAAAAGTATTGAATGGATTTCAATTGATGAAAAAAAACAAGAAGAATATTTAGAGAAGTTAAAAAAATTAGGATATGAAGGTGATTTTAAATATATATACTATTGCAAAGATTTTCCAAATCAGGAAATTTCTACAATAAAAGAAATTTTTAATCAAATGCCAGAGTTGTATTTTAAATGTGACAAAAATATAGATATAGAAAATTTTAAAAGAAAATACAATTTAGTTATGCAAGAGTGTAAAAAAATAAATGATATATTAAAGCATTATGAAATAAAAACAACTTTAAACTTAGAAGAAATTAAAGAAAAAATTAAAGATAAGTGTGAGATAGATGATATCGACAAAAAACAAGAACAAATGAAATCTAAAAATTTGCCAAATTTACAAAAAGAAAATAAAGAGATTGAACCTGTAAAAATTCAAAAAAATATAACAACATATAATAAAGAAACTTCACAGAAAGAATTAGAGGAATCAAAAAAACAAATAGATATTGCAAAAAACAAAAAAGGAATTAATGCCGAGAGAATTTTTGCAAATAGTAAATTTGCTACTGTTGATAAGGAACTTATCAAAAAATGTGTTGATAAATTTATTCCTGATAATTGGAAAAAAACAAAAGAAAAATTAACAAATATTCAAACATTTGAAGATTTAAGAATATCAAGAATAAGTGTTGCAGCTGGTTTTGATGTTGTAATTACGGAAAATAATGAAATTTGGTTATGTGAAATTAAGTCTGTAAATTTAGATAATATTTATTTTTATCTTTCAGAAAATGAAATAGCTAAAATGAAATATTATAAATGTGAAGAAAAATTTAATGAAAAATGTAAGACTCAATGGAAATTAATTTTAGTTGATGAAAAACAATGTAAATATATCGACGTAACAGATAAAGTATTTAATCTTTTGTATGAAAAAAATTGTGAAGAAAAAGAGTATTTAAAATCTTTAAGACAAAAAGGAATTACATATGACTCTTTAATTTTTCATTTTAAATAAAATCCGCCACACTAGAGCAGTAAAAAGAGTATTATTCCCTCAAAAAAGGGGAATAATGAAATCTTTTATCCTTCCTGTCCCAAAAACCCCTTCAAAAATTGATTATTACTACTTTTGCGAATGTGGAAGAAGATTTGTTTCCTATAATGGTAACGAAGTATGTAAATGTGAAAATAGCAGGTTTTATGATTATGATGATGTAAAAAACTATAATATTAATCTGCTTGAAGTTGAAAAAATCAAAAACGGATATATTGCCTTTTTTGAATATTCTATATTTAGGGAGAAAGTTGAAATTGAGAGAAAAATAATTTTTAAATATAAGGATTTTTTGGAATTTGAAGATTTGGCAAGTGAAGCTAAAAACAAAGATGAATTAATCGCGCAGTTTGTAAAGCTTGTGATGATAGAAGAAAATAAATGGAAAAAATATCATTATATTTGGCAAAAAATGAAAATTAATACTTTTGTCTTACTTTTAATAATCCATAAAGACCCGGAAATGGCGTTATGGAGTTATGTGAATATTGAAAAAATTCATAAATTAAGCGTAATGGAATTTTTTGAAAAGTTTTTAAAAAATAGACCCAAATCAGTTAAAAAAGCCGTATTTTACAGATACAAAAAGTTAATTAAAAAGTGGGAATATAATTATTATTTGGATTTGCTTGTTTTAAATGCTATAAATGATGCGAATTTACAAAGGGAACTGATTAAAAAAGCCGTAAATTTAAATACTGTTTTTTACTCAAACGATGAAGAAATTTTAGAGTTTGCGAAATTTTTAAAAGAGAACTTTACTCAAAGAAAAATTTACAACTTTTTACAAAAAGCCATAAAATCAAAAAGTTTAAGTGAATATATTTCCCTTTTTAAAGATAAAGCAATAAAGGCGGT
>JAMOTU010000004.1 GCA_027062165.1 Candidatus Altimarinota bacterium | reverse complement strand
TTTTTAACGGTTCTTCCGTTTGCACTTTTTAGCTTTTGCGAAGTGTTAAAAAATTTGCACTCTTGTTAAGCGTATTTAGTCAGTGCCAAGAAAAGATGAATGTAAGAGTTGTTTTGTGTTTTGGTATTATTGTATAATTATATAAACGATTAAGGGGATTAAAATGAAGAAAGTATTGTTCTTGATTTTCAGTGTTTTTTTATTTGCACAGAATATTTTTGTGCCTCAAAACAGCTATTTCGTAAATACAAAAGCCGCTCAAAAGTTTTATCAACTAAAAAAAGCAGAATTTGAAACGAGGGCTTTAATCAATCTTACAAAAGAAATGCTTTCAAATAAAAAATTTAAAAGATTAAGCTATTTAGAAGAAATAGGAAAAACAAAAGTTAATACGACTACTCTTCTAGAAACTTTACTGAATTTTTTAGAAGGACAAAAACCTTATACCAATATGGAATTTGACAACAACTCAAAAGAAGCTGGAATTTTAAAACTGATTAAGGATATTGAAAACGATTTACTTATCAATCTTGCTCAAAAAGCAAAAAATGATATATTAAATTCAATAAAAACTTCTTCGTTTTTTACACTTGCCAATAAAACTGAAAAAATTTTACAAAATGTGAATAAAGATAATATTGATGATGTCATAAAAAATTATACACTTTTATTTAACCGATATGTAAATGACCTCAAACAAGTCGATAATCCTCTCATTCAAGATTTTAACCCTCAAATTCAAAATAAACTTCTTAAAGACTACAGAATTGAAGCCAAAGGCTCTATTATCAAAACATTAGAAGTGTTTGGGAAATATTTTAAGAAAAATAGAAAAGTTTATGAATAAAAAAATTGATTTGATATAATTTTGCAAAAAGAAGAAAAGATGACACCAAGAGAAGTTACGTTGCCTCAATGTATAAAATGGCTGAAACTGATGGAAATCCTAGTGAAGGTGGAAAAATAATAAAAGAAATGTTGAATTTTTCTGAAGAGGAATTTGTAAAACAATTGGACTTAGATAATGTGTTGGGAATGTTTGATAAATTAAATGATGATGCAAAAGAGATAATTTTAACTATTACGGAATTTATTATGAAAGTAGACGGTAAGATTGATGAATGAACACCAGATGGTGGAGGTGAGGCAGGACTGTATGCTTTTGAAGGGAAAAAATGTATTTTATTTCTTATTCTACGAAAGACAATTTTATTATTTCAAAGTATGTTGAAAAATTAAAAACAAGAATTGGTCAAAATAACATCTGGTTTGCTCCTGAAAATATAGAAGGCAGTGAATTTTATGCAAAAGAGATAGTAAAAGCCATAGAAAAATCAAAAGGCGTATTACTTTTTCTATCTAAAAACTCCTTAAATTCTCCTCATGTATTAAGGGAACTCGATTTAGCAGTTTCAAAAGGCAAAAAAATTTATCCGTTAAGAATAGAAGATGTTTTACCAAATGAAGATTTTAGTTATTTTTTAAGCACGATTCAGTGGATTGATATTTTCAGTGAAAATGATTTTGATAAGTTTTTGGATGATTTGTTTAGAATTGATATAAAAATTGAAGAGAGCGAATTTAAGGATTTTGTAATTTTGCATTTTGAGGAGATGGGATATAAAGTAAAAATTAATGGTGAGTTTTTAGAAGTTAGAAAAGATAATATATCATTCAAAGTATTACCAATTTATCAGGAATATATGAATGTTGGGCAGTTTAAGATAATAGAAGCTGAAAATTTTTGGAAGTATAAAGATTTGATTTTTAAAAAAGATGATTTGGAAGAATTTTTCAAGGAATATAAATTCAAAGAAAATCCTACATTTAAGCAAAAGATGCTTTTTGCTCAAATTATGAAAGAAAAACAAAAAAAAGAAAATATTGTATTTTACTTGTATTCAAAGAATCCTGCAATTTTTTATAAACAAAATTTTGATATTGGTTTATTAAATGAAGATAAATACAAAGAAAAAGAATTAATGCCTCAAATTTATCTAAATTCGGTATATAAACCTGCTTGGTGGGGTGTTGGGAGAGATAATTTAGAAACCATTAGTAAGGAGAGGTATAAAAATATTACTATTTCTGTGCTAAAAGCTTATAAAAAATTAAAATATAAAACAAATAAACAAAGAGAATCTTATAATGGAAGACTTGCTGAAAGTTTGTGCGAGGTGTTTTTTAGAAACAACGGGTATTTGGTCCAAAAATTCGGAATTGAAAACGTGCTTGGGAATACATTAAAGCTGGTAAATATGCATAATAAAGCACTTGAAAATAAAGAAGATTTATTTAAATATATGACTCTTCCGGATTATTTAGTTATGAAAATTGATGATAAAAATTTATTGCAAAATAATTTTTTGCTTGATGTTAAATTTAGACATTACTATTCAAAAGATGATTTTTATAAAGATTTAGAAAACGGAGATATTAAAAAACAGGCTCAAAAATATAGTAATTTTTGGGGAAATATTTATCTTTTTATAATTGTGGATTTTGGTGATGAAGTTGAGGTTTTTTTTGATAAGGTTGATAATATAAAAAATAAAAAAATCAAAACACTTGATGAATGTGAATTTAAAAATGAAGAAGTGGAAAAACTTAAAAAATATGTAAAAGCTATTTGGGAAAGTGTGTAAGGAGAGAAAGTGAGAGAATTAATAAAATTAATTACTTTTATAAGAAAGCATAAAGGTAAAATTGCAGTAGTTACTATTTTTATTATTTTGATATTAGGAACGATAGGTTTTTATCAAACATTAAAAAATAAAAGTGTTTTAGTTAGTATTTTTAAATCTATAACATTACTTGGTTTAAATGTACCGGAAACTGTTA
>JAMOTU010000003.1 GCA_027062165.1 Candidatus Altimarinota bacterium | reverse complement strand
AAAGTAAACAAAAAGAATTAGAAAATAATTTCAGAAAAATCAAAGAAGAACATTATCAACTTTGGATAAAAATTCCTAACCCTCCAGCAGAAGACGTGCCATATTGAGAATCTGATGAAGATAATGTGGTAGTAAAAATAATTTGAGGAAAAATTATTGATAATTCTAAAAAAGAAGACGAATGCTACCAAAACTGGATAGAATCATTTAAAAGTGCATGAGTAAATCCAGCTAAAAATCCTAAACCTCACTGGGAAATATTAGAAAAGAGAGCTCTATTTGATCCTCAAAGATGAGCAAAAGTCGCTTGATCTAGGTTTCGGTATATAAGAGAATGCCTAGTTCTTTTAGAATTAGCTTTAATAAATTTTGTAATAGACAAGTTAATAAAGAAATGATTCTCTCCTACTATATGACCCAATATGGTTAAAGAGGAAGCTATGCTTGCTACCTGATTTTTTCCAGCTGAAAAAAAACAAATATACCACGTAAATCCTTGAGAAGACGATTTATATCTTATATGAACTTCTGAAGTTACATTAGTAGCTCAACATATGAACGAAATATTAGATATAAATGACCTACCATTAAGATATATATGAATTTCTCCTTGCTATAGAAGAGAAGTTTGAAAATCTTGAAAAGATATAAGAGGTCTAATTAGACTTCATCAATTTGAAAAAGTAGAAATGGTATCTTTTGTTAAACCAGAAGATAGTCGAAAAGAACATGAATATTTAGTTTCTATAGAAGAAGAAATCTATACAGACTTATGAATACCTTATAGAAAAATGCTTATATGCTCTTGAGATTTATGAGCTCCAGCTGCTAAAAAGTATGACTTAGAAGCTTGGATGCCAGGTATGAAAACCTTCAAGGAGATAACAAGTTGTTCTAATACCACTGACTATCAAGCACGCCGCGGAAATATAAAATTTAAAAATTGAAAAGAAAAACAATTTGTTCATACTTTAAATGGTACAGCTGTGGCTGTTCAAAGAGTACTAGCTGCCATTACAGAAAACTATCAAACAGATGATTTAAGAATAATAGTACCAAAAGTTTTAAGAAAATATATTTTAGGTGGAATAGAAATAATTTAATAAAATTTAAAAATATCAAAAAATACCGGGGGCAAATCGATCCCCCGGTTTTTACAACTAGATTGCAAAACCTCCAACCACAAAAGGCCATAGATAATTAGGGATATTGCAACTCATCCCTACCCCCTAAATCAGGTTAATATTAACTTAACAATATTTATTTAATTTTCAAGGAAAAGTATTATTTACTAGAAAGATTGTTCAAATTTTCTAAGATTTTCTCTTTTCAAGTAATATCAGACGGGACTAGTTTAGTCAAATCTTTAACATTAAAAACTTCTTGGAAAAATGGTATATAAAAGCTTTTATACTTTTTCTTTTGCTTATCTGACAAAGGTGAACTCAAATTATCTAAAAAATCAGCTCGTTTAATTAGAATAGCTTCTGGACTTTCTTTTAATCTATCTAAAAATTTTTCAATATAATCCAACTCACCTTTGTAATAACTCCCATGTCTTCTTTGAGTAAGATAATCTACTATCTCTAAAATCTTTTTTTTCTCTAAGTTGTTTAAAATTAATTCCCTTCAATATTTTATGATATTAGTTCATCCTCATCTAACTAAAATTATGTCCAATAAAATTTTTAAATTTTTAAAATTTATTTCTAATAACCTTTCTTCATCTAAAACTTTCCTTCCGTCCTTTAATACAATTTTAACAATATCCGATAAACCATAATTAAATTCCTCCTGTAAATAATTATTTAATGAACTTTCAAAAAATTTATTCAATATATTTTCTTTTTCATCATCAAAAATAACTTCTGGAGAAACCCATTCTATGTAATTGAAAATTATATTCTCTTTTACGTCTAAAACAAAATTAATAGGTAAAGTTAATCTCTTATCTTCTACTACATCATGAAATATAGCGGACATAAACAATAAAAACTTATTTTCTTCAAAAATTTTCCTATATTCAGGTAATAAATTATTTTCTTTTAACAAAATTCAAAATTTTCCTAAATTCTTAATGACTTTAACAAAATGCCAACCAGCAGGAGTTTTAATTTCTGTATTGTAAAAATTTTCTCTTTTTCTATATTCTCAAAGATATAAAAACATAATATAATCTAAAAAAAGTTTTACAAGTAATACTTCTCATTTATTTAATCATGTTTCCTCTAAAATCTTAACAAATTTATTATCTATTTGTAAATTTTGAACTATTTCTAAGTGAGTTTTTGATATATTTCCAAAAAATTTATCTTTATCTTTTAATCAATATCGTAAAAATTCATCTCTATTAATCTTAGAAAAAATTATATTGCTATTTAAAATATTATAAATATAGTTAATCAATCTTTTAAATCATTTAATTTCATTATCTTCATATTTTTCTAAAAATTTCAAAAATTTTTCAAAATTATCTCAAGAAAAATTTAAATTTAATTTATTTTTTGCTAAATCTTTTAATTCTGTTAACATAATTCTTTTTGAAACTTTATCAACATACTCTTTTTGTCTATTCAACAAATTTAAGTTTTGCATATATACACAATTGACAACTAATTAAAAATTTATTATTTTATAAAAATTTTAAAAATCATTTCAAATGCTTTTATCTCTAGCACCTATGGATTGAATTACTGACGCCGCTTTTAGAAAAATCACAGAAGATATCCTCAAATTACATTGAGAAAAAGAAAATCAACTTATCTTAACTACTGAATTTATGTCTGCTGATGGTTTTATCGCCAATCCATGATGAGTAGCTAAACATTTATTGAAATACAAAGAATCGTCAGAAGA
>JAMOTU010000002.1 GCA_027062165.1 Candidatus Altimarinota bacterium | reverse complement strand
CTGGTTGAGCTTTGACTTCTGAGTGTATAGCTACTGATACTCCGATGATAGTGCCTTATTATATATGAGGTCAAGAGGAGGGAAATGTTAAATTGATTTATAATTATGGTTTAGGTTTCTCTGATAACAATATAGATAGAGTAAAATTTATTTATGAATATCTAAATTGGGATAAACTTTTAGAAAATTTCAAGAAAGTTAAAAAGAGGAATAGTTGTGAGATTATTTATGAGAGTTTAATTCAGTAATATAAAAGGTTAGTTATGAAAAAAAATTGATAAAGAAACTAAAATTTTAAAAAAAATATTTTTCAATAACTGGAAAGAGATTTTAAAAGAGTTGTGAATAAGAGATATTGAGAATTTGCCAAATGATTATTATATTATAAGAAAAAGTGTTTTTAAAGAAGCTAAAGCACATAATTTTTTAGTGAATAAACGAACATCTGTTAAATCAATTTATGAATCTTGGAAAATAATTTTTTGATGGAAAGAAAGGCGAGAAGATATAAAAGAAGAAGAGTTTTATGAAAAATTAAAAGAGTGAAGGTGAAAAGTAGATAAAGATTTGCTGATTCTTTTAGATAAACAAATTCGTGAGTTAAGATGGTACATTGAAGGTGTGTTTAAATGTTTTTTAGATTATATGAAAAATTTAGGAGTTTTAAGAAGAGTAATTATGTTTCCAATAGAGGAAGAAATTAAAGGTTTAATTACTTTTTATGAAAAGAAAAATAGACGGACAAATATTGATTTGATGATAATTGTCAATTCTTGATATTCTGACTATTATTGTTATTGGGATGAAATTGAGGATTTTTTAAATTCTATAGCAAGAAGTTTGGGAAGAGAGATGAAATTAAAGGAAATAATAGATAATATAAAATAAAATTAGTTTTTAAGTTGATGGTTATTTCTAAACTTTATAAATTTTTTAATTTAAATTGAATATTTTAATAATAGAATTCTGCAATAGTAGAATAATAGATATTTAATTCTCTAGAGATTTGTTTTAAGGAAGCTCATTGTTTGTTCTGTTAGCAATATAAATTCTTTGGTTTTGATTTAAATGTTTGTAATGTTTAATATAAGGACGTACCACCAAGATTTTAGTTTTCATTGTTTTATTATTTAGATGATAAATATGTTTGTTTGTCTTGGTGGTGTACTTAAAATTTTATTCAACATTCCAAAAACAAATAATTTATTAGAATCATTAAATGCGAAGATAGAGGAACAAAAGATAATACATAGATGAATATCGATTCAAAATTTGAAGAAAATAATAGATTATCTCTTGTATTATGACTTATAATAGCAACACAATTTGTTCATTAAAATTAAAAAATTTCTTCAGTAACACATTTTGTCCATTAACTCTGAATATCTTAATATTATTGTTAAATTTCCTCATCTTGTCTCTAAAAAGTATCAAAAAAAGTTTAGAATATATTTATTAAATGAAAAAGAAAATACATTAGAGCCGATTAAGTTTAAGTTTTTAAATAATTCTACTGTTAAATTTACATTATGACCTATTAAGCAATTATTGAAATTACAAGATTGAATAAAAGTATTTACTGTTTATAATAAATATGAAGTTATACCTGATGAGATGCCAACTGCTTTACCTGTTAAAGGTTTTTAGATGATTGAATTTTTTAGAAAATTTTTAAATAGAGTATAAAATATATCATAAAAATAATGTTATTCATAAAGTTAAGGAAACTACAAAGGCTTTTTTTTGTAAAAGTTGAGATAATATTATTGTTGTAGGGATTAAAAGTAATGTTAGTAGAAATATTCAAATTCGTAAGATAATGAAGTTTGGATAAAAATAAGAATAAATAAATATTAAAGTAAATCATAATGCACTAATGATGAGCAAATATATATCTTTTCGAAAAAAATTGTCTTTTATAATTCCTCAAATAAGCTTTCAAAGGAAAGAAGCTATTGCTAGAAATAAAATAGCAATTTGATTGTCACTGTAATTAATTTGATAGTTTGTTCGGATTGCGGATCTGATAGTTAAAATTAAAAGTAATAAGAAAGCTATTACGGGGATAATATGTTTATTTTTAGGGAATACTGTAGTATCTTGTAAATTTTTATTTTCTATTTTGAAATTATTATATTTATAAATGATTATAGCAATTGCCGGAAGAATAAAAAATAGAATTAGATAAAATTTATAAAAGTATAGAGCAATTATTCCTCAGAAAAATAGTCATATTACGCCTCGACATTCAAATATAGAAAAATTAGTGGCCTTATTTTTATTTGATAAAAGACTAATAGTTCAACTACTTACATGAAAAATTGCTGAAGCAATTCATATTAAAATTATTCATATATATATTGAAAAATTTGGATAAATATTTAAAAATTTTTCTAGTGATAATATAACTAAAAATAATCAGAAAAGATTAAAGATAATGCTTGTTATAATGAGCTTTTTTGATACTTTAAAAAGTTTATAACTTTCTTTTATTTTGTCTAAAAAGTGTCATATAATTCCTTGTCATAGAAAGGCTAAAATGTTATAAAGCATAAAATATGAAAAAGCTTGTTGGTATGAATTATTTGTAAATAATAGTATTAAACTAAATGCCGCAACAAAATCATTAAAAAAATGCGTAATTCATAATATTAAAGAAAATAAATAGTTTTTATTCATTGAGTTTAATATAATGAAAAGGATAAAGTTTATTTTTAAAGTATTAATTTTAACAATTTTTTCAAGTTTGTTTATATGATTTGT
The DNA here is from genome assembly GCA_027062165.1 of Candidatus Altimarinota bacterium. Taxonomy (GTDB): domain Bacteria; phylum Patescibacteriota; class Gracilibacteria; order Absconditabacterales; family Absconditicoccaceae; genus JAMOTU01. Next base: position 109 of record JAMOTU010000002.1, on the reverse strand, counting down.
TAATGCTGATATTATCTTTCCATCATCTTATGATTATCCTTCGTCTTATGATAAGCCTTTAAATGGAGATTGTATATTTCCTTTTAGTTATTTATTTTGTAAATTAAGA
>JAMOTU010000001.1 GCA_027062165.1 Candidatus Altimarinota bacterium | reverse complement strand
TCAATTAAAATACATTTACTATCCATTTTTAACTAAAAATTTAAAATTTTTCCTATCAAAAAATTAGGAACAAAATAAACTTTTTTTCAATTAACTTCTTTTTCTCCTAATATATCCTTAGTAGTTTTTACATAAAAACTCACCCTATTTCAATACATCTTATCAAAAGAATAAAAAATTTTCGGTACAGCTAAACTATTATTTGATTTTGTCTCTATTGGAATAAACTTCGTCAAACCATCATATATAAAATCTATTTCTGATTTTGATATTTTTTTATATATTTTTATCTCATCTGAATTAAAAATTTTATTTTTCAAAAGTTCATTTGCCACAAAATGTTCATTCGCTATTCAAAAATCTATATAATCAAAATTTTTCTTTAAAAAATTTAATATTCCTATATCATGAAAATAAACTTTTGGATGAGAAGAATATTCTTTTTGTTTATCTACATAAAATGGATAACATAGCTGTATAAACAATGTCTTTTTCAAAACTTCCAAAAATTTTTTAACTTTCTTTGTTTTTATTCATAAAAAATTAGCTACTGATTCGACTTTTACTAAATTTCATATTTGAGAAACAAAATAAGAAAAAAATTTCTTAAAATCTATTATTTCTTCTCAAGAAAGCATAAAAGATATATCTTTGTCTATATACTTTTTTACAATTTTTTCTAAATTTAAAATTTTTTCTTCTTTAGAAGATGAAACAACTACAGCTGGATATCCTCAAAATGTTAAATACTCCTCGTAGTAACTCCAAAAAACTTTTGCTAAACTAGAAGAATAGTCTTTTAAACTAAAACTGCTAACATTTAATCATTTGTATTCTAAAAATTCAAAAAAATCAAATCACCAAATAAAAATTTCTACTCATCTTCCCACTAAACTACTACTATCTTCTTTCAAATTCCAAATTCATGAACCAGTTACAACAAATTGTAATTTAATCTCTTGATCATCATACAAAGCTTTTAAAAGTCTTATATTATTTTTTACATATTGGATCTCATCTAACAAAAAAAGGCCTGGTTTGAAAAAATCAACTTTTAAAACCCTAGTAAAATAATTTATAAAATCTTGTTTGTTTAAAAAATCTAATTTAGAAAATTCATCTTCAAAAGAATAATAATAAACTAGCCTATCTTTCACTTCGTTTTTTAACATATAAAGCAATGTCGTCTTACCTACTTGCCTTGGTCCTAAAAGTAAAATTAACTTTTCCTTTTCTAAAAAAGATAAAATTTTATCTAAATATTTACTTCTACGAAAAATTTTCATATCTAGAAATTTTTAGTACTAAATTTTTTTATTTATTATAACTTTTGTAACTAAAATTTCAATATTTCAAAAACTTCCAAAATAAAAACTATTCTAAAAATCTACTAAATACTTCATCTATAAATTTTATCAAATCTCTATAATTATCAGGAGCTATTGAATCTGGCGTTCTAATTTCTGTAGTATACTTATTTCCAGGTCTTTTAATTCAGACTAAATTGTAATTTTTTATTATTCATCCTCAATTAAATACTAATTTTCTAACTTCATCAGTTGATTTAAATCAATATGGGATAATAGTATTAGCAAAAGGATTTTCTTTATCTAAAAGTCATCTCTTTACTAAAGCCTCTACTACCAGTTGCATCTTATCAAATCTTTCCTTAGAGAGCAAAACTTTATCCAATCTTCCATCCAAAATAGCTTTTCTTACCTTATTAGATAAACTAACAAATCTTTTAAAAGCTTCATCTTCTATATGCAAATGCAAGCCTGCTATATTAGTAGCTTTTCTATATTCGATTCCCTGCCTCATCAAGAAATTGTGAATATTATTATAGTACTCACTACCACTACATACAGGATCAAAATCTTGATTTGGCACTCATCAAGATAATTTTAATCCTAGATTTTTTTCTACTACCTTTTTTACAGCTTTATAAATATCTATCAATTCATCCTTAACATTTTCAGGTTTCCCTGGTCTAGTGACAAGTTCTATTTGACAAGCATCAAGCTCTGGTTTTACTAATCACTTTTTTATCAAATCAGGATACTCTTCAAATATCAAATTTAAAACAAGTTGGGAAGCTATTTGTCATTTAATCTTATTAACAGGATTACCATTTTTATCCACTATGATCAACTCTTGTTCTAGTCCTATAGTAGGATCTTTTCAAAAAAACATTTTTATAATTTTAACTTATTTAAAACTCAACTACCATATTTTAAAACTCTAGCTCATCTGTTAACCGTAGCTGTAGAAGTATTGAGCTGTTGAGCTATTTGTCTTTGAGAAAGTCATTGCCTTAAAAATTTTATAATTTGTAATCTTTCATAAAGTGTTTCAATTTCTGCTGGTGTCAAAATATCTTCCAAAAAACCTCTTAAATCTTCCTTTAACTCTATTTGCCAGAAAATATCAACAATGTAGTTTAATTTATCTTGCAAAGTTTTCATCAATTAATGTTTTAATATATTAAAACACAGAAGAATAAATAACAATTTCTTTTAAAAATTCAAGATAAAATAAGTCAAAGTTATATAAAATTTCTTCTATCCAAACCTTCTATTCAATCATATTAAAAAAATAATCAAACTTAATCTTCAGTAATCTTCTGGCTCAATCTTCAGACATCCCCTCTTTAATAATCTTCAGATATCATCTGGCTTCAATCTTCAGTAATCTCCTAGCAATCATCAGGCATTAATCTTCTGATATCATCAGCCCTTATCTTCAGATATCATCTGGCTTCATCATCAGTAATCATCAGCCATCATCTTCAGCTATCTCCTATTAATCTCCTCTACCCTAACTTTAGAATATTTATTTTTTACATAATCCAACAATGCCAAATCATGGGTAATAAACAAAATTGTATGTCAAGATTTATTTA